>JAEYOT010000316.1 GCA_023411445.1 Pseudomonadota bacterium | reverse complement strand
GCCACACAGCGGGGCGAGGCGAGCCATGCCTGGGCATGGTAGCGCGCGCCTCGCCGGCTGTCGCTCTCCGGAATCACCCGACCGAGTAGAAGAACTCCTCGCGGGTGATCTTGCCATCCTCGACCGTGAGCAGCGCGACCTCCTCCATGGTGTGGCGGCGCTGGCTTGGCTTGTTGGTCACGTCCAGGCGGAAGACAACGGCGAAGCGTTGGTCGAGCGGGAAGGGGCCCGATACCTCCACCGAGTGGATCTCGTGATCGCGCACCCAGGCCTCGCCCTTGGCACGAATGCCAGCCAAGCCGGTCGTGGTTCGGTCCCGGCCGGGAGGCGCCCACGCTTCCACGCTCACGGCGTCTTCCGAGAACAGCTCCAGGCAGGCGTCGAACCGCCCCTGCTGACAGAAACGGACGTATTGCTGTGCGATGTCGTTGATCGTGCTCATGAGTCTCTCCTCGAGTGCACGACCTCATGGTCCCGCGGCGCTGAAACGTAAGCTGGCTAGCATCGTCGCACGGCCAAAATACTGTCAGGCTGCTGTCAGCGACGCGAACGGCGACCGCGCCGTGGCCTAGAAGCCGCCAGGGCACCGGTTCACCGCGTCGATGCAGCTCTCGTCGCTCGGGGGGGCGTCAAGCGACCAGGAGGGGTCAGCACCCTGATGGCAGAGGCAGTAGGTCCCGCCCTTGGGGTCGAGCATGCAGGCCGCGCTACGCTGGCGCGATGTCTGCCGCTCCGCCCCGCTCCCGAGCGGGATGGTCCGAACACAGTGCTCCTCGCGAACGCAATGCTCCTGGTCGGATGCAGTGCGGGTCGCCTCGCAGCGCTCTTCGCCCACAGGCCGTGTCGGGGACATGCAGAAGGCCAACAACGGGCCACACGCCGCGCCGCTGTTAGGCGCGAAGACCTCGTGCTCGGTCCCGTTATCGTTGTCGTCCACATAACGGCAGCGGAACATCTCCTCCGCTCTGAACAATTGACACTCCGCCATGCCTTCGCGCAGGAGCCAAGCGCGCGTAGCTGGGGCGTGCTCCACGGCAATCTCCTGCCTGCATGCGCGCTTCAGCCAGCAGTGGTCCTCGCTGCTTTCCTCCTCGCGCACCTCGCAGGTTTCTGCGGACCGCTTGGTCTCGTCGGCGCTGCACACGCCGACCGCCGCGGCGCAGGCTTGCAGCCCCATGGGCCCCTCGAGCTCGAACCTGTGCGGGTAGCCCTCGCAGCGGCACTGCCAGCGACCCGAATACAGCCGATCACAGTGCGTGACCTGTGACTGAACCGTGCAGTAGGCGCTCAGCGAGCAGCTGCCGTCTACCTCGGATCGCGAGCGTGGCTCGCAGCCTGGCGGCAAGAGGAGAGAAGCTGGGCCGCTCGCGCTGCCTGCCTCGCCGCTCACCGCTCCACCTTCTCCCGCTTCTTCGCCTTTGCTCGAGGGGCCCCCAGCTGCCCCCCCTGCCATCGGGGTGCGCCCAGTGGCGCCGCCCGTGGCTGCGCCCTCCCTCGTCCCCGCTGCCCCCGTAGCGCCGCCGCTCACTGCTGAGCCACCCGCATTCGGTTCCCCAGGACCGCCCTGACTGCTGCGTGTGGCCGAACCCCCACAACCGCTGAGCAGCGCCAGGCCGACTAGCCCGACGCCCCAGTGTTGCCACCGCCTTTGGTTCATGACCCACTTCAAGCAGTGCAGTGGCGAAGCGGAATCCGTCTAGCGCTCGTCAGCGCCAGGGCATTTCGTGAAGTGACCCCGCCGTGACAGCTTGCCTACCGCGGCTGCGGGCGCGGCGCTCCCGAGGGGTGAGGCTCGCTCACAATGGCCTGGAGCTCCGAGCTCAACCCGGTGGCAGACGCCAGCGACACTTGCTGCCGCGGGATGGCGAAGCGGATGCCGCGCTCGGCGAAGCGAGCGAAGATCTCCAGGTTGATGGCTTGCTGGTGGTCCATGTACACGTTGAAGTCGGGCGACAGCACGTAGTAGACGACCTCGAAGTTGAGCGAGTAGTCGCCGTACTCCTTGAAGTGGGCGCGGTCGAAGCGGGTGCCCTCGCGCGCCTTGATGATCTCCGTCACGATCCCGGGAATCGCTCTCAGCTGCTCGAGGTCCGTCCCGTATTCGACGCGGAATCCGAACACGACGCGCCGCTCGGCCATGCGCTTGTAGTTGCGGACGCGGCTACTGGTCAAATCGCCGTTGGCGAAGACGATCTCCTCGCCGCCCAGCGAGCGGACACGCGTCGTGCGTAGGCCAATCTTTTCCACGGTGCCCAGCTCGTTACCCACGATGATGAAGTCGCCCAGGTTGAACGGGCGATCGAAGTAGATGGAGAGCGACGCGAACAAGTCGCCGAGGATGTTTTGCACGGCGAGCGCTGCCGCCACGCCGCCGACACCGAGACCGGCGAGCAGGGCGCTGATCTCGAAGCCCAGCACTGATAGGCCCGAGATGACGAGCAGCGCCCAGATCGTCAAGCTGGCGAGGAAGGCGCTGGCGGACGCGGCGGTGCGGGTGGCGCCGTCGGCATCTGGCGGTGCCCAGCCGCTGGCCAGGCGCCTGACCAGCGCCTGACCGCTGAGGCCAGCCTGGAGCAGGGTGCACAGCGAGATGGCGATGCGCGCGCCCTTCTGCGTGGTGGCGGAGAGGGTGACGTACTCGGACGCTGCCCACAGGCCGAGCGCGAAGAAGAAGGGGAGGCGCAGGCTCCCGACCAAGCTCACCACGACGTCGTCCAAGCGCGTGCTGGTTCGTTCCGACCAGCGCCGCGCTCGCTTCACGATCACGCGGCGAGCGATCCACAAGAACAACGTGATGCTGACGGCCAGGGCAGCTGCGATCAGCCAGCCTTGCAGCGGCGTGCCCCAGACGCGGCGCGCGAGAAGCGATTCGAGCTCGGTCATCGGCTGGTCATCGTGCAGCGTGTGACCGTCGTCAAAGCCGATTTCATGTCCGGACGTGTAGGCCTGGGGCACAGCGCGCCAGTGCCCTGAGGGGCGCCAGCAGGTGTGCTCTCATCGGCTGATTTTTCATGAAGTGGTCGAAGGACCGCTTGAGCTACAAGAAACTCATTGGGCTAGTGGCGATCATTCTGGCCGGCTGCGAGCAGCTCGGCGAAACAGACCCGAAAGGAAGCGAGCCTGAGCGAGGCAGCCCGGAGACCTGCGAAGACCTCGCCTCACTGGGGCCTGAGGACGCGTTTCGCAGGCAGTCGCGCGGAGAGCTCGCGGACCGGACGGCGCACTTCTATTGCTTAACGGTGGAAGAAGAGACCGAGCTCGAGCGGTCATCACTACGAGCTAATGCTGAGTCAGGCGGGAGGTGGCAGTCCCGACTGCGATGATGATGCCGGCGCCTTCGACCGAGCGACGTACAGGCGCGCGCCGGAGGAGGAGCTGCTGAATCATCAGTTCGAGGACTTGTGCTTCACGTTGGACTCGCCGGCAGAGCTTTCGCTAAACCTGGTGGCCCCCACCGGCGCGAGCTCGAGCGAGGTCACGGCGAGCGTGCACCCGGCGGTCGCCATCCCGCTCGAGAGCAGTCGCCTCCACTCGCTCGTCGCGAAAGGCAGCCGCGACGCGCAGAGCTCTTCGGTCGAGCTCGAGGCAGGGTCCTACGTCGTGAGGATCGTCCCGGATTGGGACGACCACCGCTATGAGCTCACCCTGAGCGCGACGCCCGCGCCATAGGCGGCGGTCTGCCCGGTGCGTCTTCGCACCTTCCTGCGCACGGAAGCCGGCGACACGCGCCGTACCCAGTGCGAGCAGCCGTTGCTCCGGGTCGCTTCATTGCTGTATGGTTGAGGGTTCATGCGCAGAGCAAATTTCAGGCTGCTATCGATCCTCTTCACTGTGTCCACCCTGGCTCTCATGGGCTGTGGCGACGACGCCAAGGGCGGGGATGACGCCCACGACGCGAGCGGAGGCTCGTCCAACACCGACACCAACAGCAACGCCACGACAGGTTTTCTCGAAGCGACGATCGATGGGTCACCCACCGGCAGGACGGCGATGAGCATCACCGAGCTGCCAGGTGCCTACGCAGAGACGCGCGATACTCCGAACGGCGAACGTGTGTCCGTGCACGGCAACGTGCCTGGCACGAGCCGAGACTTCAAGGTCGGGGACCAGTCGCTCCGCATTTACTTCATGCCGTACGACGGGCCTCGCACCTACACGTTGGGTGCCGCCGATGGTGCCGGTGCGGCGTATGCGGAGGAGGATGACACGCACCTCTTCTACGCGCTGTACGGGAGCGGGTATTCCGACCACGGCTCTGGCTCGATCACGATCGACGAGCGAACCGATGACCGGCTCGTCGGCAGCTTCTCCTTCACCGCGGAGGATGACGCACAAAGCGCGACGGTCACCATCGACGGCACGTTCGATCTCCCACTCGTCGCGGACGGAGGTTGAGGACCCGCGCGGTCAGCCGCTGCGGACAAGGGAGTTTCACTCCCGAGGGGGGAGAGGCCACTCGCTGTCGAGCAGTATGCGAAAATTGCGCTCAAGGTGGCTGATTTTTGGCCAGATCGTGACTATTTCTGAAGGGATTCAGCCGCGTGCCGGCACAGACCATCCATGCGCTGGTGTATAGCGTTTGCGGTCCTGCTCGTTGGTTGCGGTGGTGGTCCGGATGCTCCCCTGATGGGTGGCTCCGCGGGCACGTCGCAGGGCGGCTCCGCGGGCACGCCGCAAGGTAGCGCGGGGTCGTCGGCGATTCCTGGGGGCGGCGAGACCAGCACCGCTCAGAGCGCGCTGAGTCCCAGAGTGTCGCGCTTGACCCACCTACAGTGGGCCAACAGCGTGCAGGATTTGCTGCAGCTCGAGGCGCCGCCAACTCAGGGTGCCGATTTTACGCCGGACGCAATTATCGGTTTTGATACGAATGCGAGCCAGCTCTGGGTCTCGAACACCCTGCGCGAGAGCTACGAAGCCGCCGCGGAGGCGCTCGCCGCTCAGGTCGCCAGTAGCCCGCAGGCTCTTGCCAAGCTCATCCCTGTCGACGCCCCGACCGAGCCCGCTGCACGAGCTCGCGCGTTCATCGAGAGCTTCGGGCTCCGCGCGTACCGGCGCCCACTGACTGAAGCCGAGGTGAGCCAGTATCAAAGCCTGTTCGAGCAAGGAGCCCAGCTCGTCCCCGAGCTTGAGCCCTTCGCGGCTGGGGTCCAGCTCTGCATCAGGCTCTTTCTCCAGTCGCCGCACTTCCTGTATCGCACGGAGCTAGAGCAGCAGAAGGTCGGCGCGCGGATTCCGCTGAGCGGGTACGAGGTGGCCGCGAAGCTAGCTTTGTCGATCACGGCGAGCGCTCCGGACGCGCCTCTCCTACAAGCGGCGGCCGCTGGCGAGCTTACGCCAAGCAACAAGGCAGCCATCGCCGCCCACGCGCAGCGCTTGCTGGATAGCGAGCGGGGCAAGGCTTCGGCGCTGCACCTGCACAGCCAAGCACTGGCTCTCACTCGCTTCGATCTGGTCCGGAAAGATTCGACGCTGCATCCCGAGTTCACGGCGACCACGCCCAAGTCTCTGCGCAGATCCGCTGAGCTGTTCCTCAATGCCATCTACGAGGAGGACCGAGGCGTGCGAGCGCTCCTCACTTCGCCCGAAGGCTTCGTGGATAAGAACATGGCAGCGCTGTTGGGGCTGCCCGGTAACTTTGGCACGGACTTTCAGCGCGTCGACATGAGCGCTCAGCCCCGTCGCGGCATCCTCACCCACCCCGGATTTCTGGCGTTGTTCGCGGGGGAACAACAGCCGGACCCGATCCATCGCGGCGTGTTCATCAACCAGCAGATCCTGTGCTTGAAGCTGAACCCACCAGCCGCGAACGTCCCGCCGCTACCGGGAGAGCAGCCGAACACTACGAACCGACAGCGCATCGAGGCGCTTACCGGCAAAGGCACGTGCGGCCAGGCGTGTCACGCCACCCTGATCAACCCGCTCGGCTATGCCTTCGAGCACTACGATTCCGTGGGCAAGTACAGGACCACTGACGGCGGTCTGAGTGTGGACGCATCGGACAAGTACAAGATCGATGGCCAGGAGCAATCTTTCCAGAACGCGCTGGAGCTCGTGGATCTGTTGGCCAGCAGCGTCATGGCTCATCGCTGCTACGCCCACAACTGGCTGTATTACCTTGCCGGCCGGGTACCGGATGGCGGTGATGACGCCACGCTCGACGCCTTGGCGGCGCAGTCGAGCGGACAGGATATTTCGACCAAGGCCCTGGTGAGCGCGCTCGTGCAAAGCGACTCGTTCCTAACTCGCGCGGCAGGGGAGTGACCGAACATGGCCATGAACAAGACTGATTCCAAGCTGTCTCGTCGCTGGTTTCTGAAGGGGGCGGGCGGAGTCACCCTCGGCTTGCCGATGCTGGACGCATCGAGGGCGCGAGGTGCCGACGCGGGACCGCTCAAGTTTGCGTTGTTCGTCGTCGGCTCGAACGGCGTGGCGATGGCAGATCCGAGCCGACAGGGCGAGGTGGAGACCTTCTGGCCCACGAAGACCGGACCGCTGACGACGGAGCTGTTGCAACAGGAAGACACCCAGAACGGTCGCACGCTGGGGATGCTGGCGAAGTACGCCTCGCGCCTGCTCTTGGTGCGCGGCGTGGATCAGCCTTACGGAAGCGCGGGCTGCGATCATCAGTCGGGCGACAACATGTGCCTCACGTCCGCCCGGATCTTCGGCAACGGCAACACCTCGCTCGCCGAGGGTGAGTCCATCGACAACCGTATCGCGCGCGAGCGGAACGCCAACGGTCGGGAGCCGCCGACGTTGCGGGCCGGGTGGCGCCCGGTCGACGGCACTGGCTTCGACAATGCCGGGTTCATCTCGTTCATGGGGCCGAGGCAGCCTCGCGCTGCAGAGCCGAGCCCGCTCAAGGCTTACCGGCGCATGGTCGGCATGAAAGAGCCCGACTCTCAAATGGGCGAGATGGCCGCGCAACGGCTGGCGCTGCAGCGCAAGAGCATCAACGACATGCTGCGCGACCAGATTAAAGGGCTCATACAGAACCCGGCGCTGAGCGGCGACGATCAGAAGCGCCTCCAGCAGCATTTCGAGGCGGTACGGGAGATGGAAATCAACATGACCGCCGCCGAGCTCGACGCGATGACCGTCGCCCAGATGGAGTCCGTCGATCGCGACGTGCTGAACATGGACAACCATCCCAAGGTCATCCGTCTCCACATGGATCTCTTGGTCTTCGCCGTGACCTCGGGCTACAGCGTCACGGGCACGCTCAAGATCGGCGACCGCATCGACTCGCATCAATGGACGATTGACGGCAAAAAACAGCCGCAATTCCACATGATCTCCCACCGCAACATGAGTGACGCGGCCGGCGGCGCCACCATTCCCGATGCCTTCGATCTCCACCGGAAGATCGATCGCATCCACGCGACCGAGTTCCTCTATTTGTGCGACAAGCTGGCTGCGATCGACACGCCGCAGGGCCCGCTCATCGATCAGGGCTACACCGTTTGGACCAACCAAATGTCGACCGGCTGGCATCGTCACGACAATCAGCCCTTCGCCATCGTCGGCTCGGGAGGCGGCTACCTGCGCGTCGGTCAGTATGTCGATGCCGGCGGCGTCAAGCTCAACCGCATGCTCAACACCCTCCTCAACGCCGCGGGGGTGACGGCGGCAGGCGGCGGCCCCGTCCTCGACTTCGGTGAAAAGTCCCTGCAGGGCGGCGACATCGGGACCCTGGTCGCGTAGAGCGCCGCCAGCCAACGTCCGCCAGGTGCTGCTACCGGCTTAGCGCGCAAGCTCGCGCTCGATCGCCGAGACGAGGAGCTCAGCGTCCGGCGTTACGTCAGGCGCAAAGCGCGCGACCACCTCGCCGCGGCGGTTGATCAAGAACTTCTCGAAGTTCCAGGTGATCTCGTGGGGCTCACCGGGGTCGATGCCGTAGCCGCGGAGCTTTGCGCGGAAGTCAGTGCCGGGGAGCGCCTGCGCCGTAGGGGCGCGGCTCGTGAGCTCGGCGTAGAGCGGGTGCTGCCCCTCGCCCTTGACCACGATCTTCGAGAAGAGCGGGAAGGTCACGTCATACGTGGTCGAGCAAAACTCCTTGATCTCGGCCTCGGTGCCCGGCTCTTGCGCGCCGAACTCGTTCGCCGGGAAGGCGAGGATCTCCAAGCCGCGCTCCTTGAAGCGCCGGTACAGCGCCTCGAGCCCCTCGTACTGCGGCGTGAGGCCGCATTGGGAAGCCACGTTCACGACCAGGCGCACCTTGCCCGCGTAGCTCCCGAGCGAGGAGGGCTGACCATCGATGGTCCTCACGGAAATGGCTTCGAGCGAAGGGCGATCCGACATGGCTCTGCGGCTACCACCCGGGTTGTCGCAGAGCAAGGCGACCAGCAGGGTGGAGCCCATGAGGTCCCCCTTCGGTGTCACCACGTCAGGTCGAGCTCGAGGTTGGTCGCAGCGGCGTCCCGGTGGTGATGGACGTGGACATTGGTCACACCGTGCCGATGTTCACGGTCGCACAAGACACGATGCTCCGCGTGGTCGCACCGGCCGGAGAGGTCGCACGGCTGTTCGTGTTGGAGGACATGGTCCAATGATGAGCGACGGCTCAGTATTCGCACCTTCGCCCGAGGAGGTGCTGGCTCAGCTCGGGGTGGTCGCCCCTCGTCGCCCTCGCTGGCGACGCTGGGTCGTGGCGGCTTGTGGGCTACCGGGCTGACGTCAGCGGCTCCGGTACGGAATGCCTTCGATGCTCGAGCCGTCACATAGTTTCCCGTAGTTAATGGTGGGTTAGCCGCGTCATCCAGGTGGCGAGACTCTGACGCGACCGAGGCGTCGTCAACGGCGACGGAACGCGTTCTGATGCGCTCGATGGCGTGCTCCTCCTAGTCTCTTCGAAGATCCGGACACCTCCCTGACTACCAGACAATCGTTTCGGGACCGCTTTCCCGCCTGGAAAATGGCCGATATGCTGCCGCGTAATGTCGGAGTCCCTGCTAGTCTCGAACCCGGCTTGAAACCGAAGGCGAAACACGAGGGCCCCGCTCGTCCCGAGCACCCCGCCGAGGGCCAGCCAATGAACTACCTCGACCCCACCTGGCTCACCAAGAGGGGGGGTGGCCTGCGGCGGGAAGGGTCGCGAACGGCAAGGGCACGATCACCGACGAGGCGAACAAGGTCACCTGCAAGAACTGCCGGGCGGAGCGCGGGACTCGATGGCAGCAATGCGTGAGCATCGCCCACCCCGGCCCCGCTTGCGATCGAGCCAGCGTCGTGATCGAGAAGGCGATAGCGTCCATGCGCCTTTCGGCCGAACGGCTACCGACGTCGCCCGCCTGCACTTCCTCCTCCTCCGGTTCCACCTGCGCCTGGTTCGGCTGTAGCGGTGTCGGCTGTCGCGGCCTCACCGCCAGCGCCAGCGCTGGATTCTCCACCCTCTGGTAGCTTCATCTTGGGCCAACTTGTTAGCGCAGAAAGTGACGCATCAGTCCATGACGCAAGGTGAGTCTTCGCCGATGCACCTCTTGCCTACGACGCCGCAGCCCCGCTCCGTGAACAGGTCCATGACGCAAGGTGAGTCTTCGCCGATGCACCTGGTCGCGCCGGAGCCGAATTCCGGCCGAAAGGACCAAGATGATGTGTTGGTTTGCGATCAGCAGCGCTGCTCGCTGTGCGGGGCAGCCCTACCGGCCTGGGCCCAGCTGCCGACGTGGCGTCGTCGGCATCGAGCTGTCCGAGCACCTCGCCCGCCACACGGCCCACCGAACTGAGCGGAGGACGGCATGATCTCGAGGGAGGTCGAGGCGGAAGAGCTCCGGCCCTTCAACGCCGAGAAATGGCGGATCGGCACCATCGCAGCCCAGCTCGGCTTGCACCACACGACGGTGCAGCGCGTGCTGCGTCAGGCCGGTGCCGAGATGAAGACGGTCGCGCCGCGCGCCTCCATGGCCGATCCCTTCGTGCCCTTCGTGGTGCAGCAGCTAAGTACCCCGGCCTCTGTGCGCGAGCCGGCTCTTCGTCATGGTCAAGGAGCGTGGCTATCCCGGCGGCGCCGATCACTTTCGTCGGGTCGTTGCGAGAGACCGGCCACGCAAACCGGCCGAGGCGTTTCAACGGCTCAAGACGCTGCCGGGCGAGCAGGGTCAAGTCGACTGGGCCTACTTCGGCAAGCTCACGATCGGGCGAGCCGAGCGCCCTCGAAGCGGTGCGTGAGCTGGCAGGCCACTCCATGCTCCACACCACGCAACGCTCGTACATGCCACCGGCGCGGATCTTCGAGACGCGATTCGGCGGCTTCCGGGCAACTCGTGGGAAATGAAAACAACCCAGCCCGCTGAGTGCGGACTGGGCTGTCGTTTTCTCCTACTCGGTCGGGGCGGGCAGATTCGAACTGCCGACCTCACGGACCCGAACCGTGCGCGCTACCAAACTGCGCTACGCCCCGAGTGGGCACTCCGCTGGGCCAGCCATTTGGGGGGCGGGCCCGGTTGAGCGGGCGGGAGAATGATGGCCGAGGCTCGACCTGTCAAGGAGGGAACGCGACGAAATTCAGAAAGTTATCCGCCGCGCTCCTTCCCCGGCAAAGAGGCTAGCCGTGCCGCTTTTGCAGCTCGGCCGTGAGCGCCGGCACGGCCTGGAACAGGTCAGCCACCAGGCCGTAGTCCGCGATCTGGAAGATGGGGGCTTCCGGATCTTTGTTGATCGCGACGATGACTTTGGAGCTCTTCATGCCGGCGATGTGCTGGATGGCGCCCGAGATGCCGACCGCGATGTAGAGCTGCGGCGCGACGATCTTACCGGTTTGGCCGACCTGGAAGTCGCCGGGGGCGTAGCCGGCGTCCACCGCGGCGCGGCTCGCGCCGATGGCGGCGCCGACGGCGTCGGCCAGCGGCTCCATCACCTCGAAGAACTTCTCCTTCAAGGCGCGGCCGCCGGACACGACTACCTTCGCTTCAGTCAGCTCCGGGCGGGCGCTCTTGACGGCCTCCAAGCTGACCACCTCCACGCGGGAGGCCGCGGAGCCGACGGGCGCCTTGGCCAGCTGCTCCACCGGCGCCGAGCCGCCGCTCGGCGTGGCCGGCGTGAACTCGCTTTGGCGTGCGGTGGCCACCTGAATCGGCGTGCTGAGCGTGCAGTAGCCGAAGGCGTTGCCGGCGAACATGGGGCGCTTGAAGACGAGCTTGCCGCCCTCCACCGACACGCCGGAGCAGTCGCCCGCGTAGGCGGCGTCCAGCTTGGCGGCGACGCGGGGCAAGAGATCCTTCCCGAAGCTGGTGGCGGTTGCCACCACCAGGGAGAAGCCTTGAGCGGCTTGCGCGACGGTCGGCGCGAAGTGCTCGGCGGCGTACTTGCCGAGCGACGCATCCTCCACCGAGATGATCTTCTCCGCGCCGAAGCCGGCGAGCTCCGCGCTGGCGGCTTTGGTGTCCGCGCCCAGCACGATGATGCTGAGCGAGCCGCCCACCGCCGGGAGCGCTTGCTGCGCGAACGTGATGGCGCTGAGCGTTGACTTCTTGAGCTTGCCGTCTTCGGCGAGCTCGGCCACGACGAGCACGTTTGCCATTCAAATCACCTTCGCAACGTTGGCGAGCTTGTCCACGAGCTCGGAGACGTCTTTCACTTTCACGCCGGCCGCGCGCTGCGCGGGGCGCTCGAACTTGATGTACTGCGTGGTGAGCGCCACGCCGGGCGCAACGTCCGCCAGGGCTTTCACCTCCAGCGGCTTCTTCTTGGCGGCCATGATGGCGGGCAAGGGCGCGAAGCGCACGCCGTCGTTGTACTTGAAGCCCGCCTCGGTCACCTTGGAGAACACGCTGGTCGGCGACACGATGCGCAGATCCACCGTGACCACCGCGGGCAGCTTGACGCGCAGCGTGAGCACGCCGCCGTCCACCTCGCGGCCGACGAGCAGGCTGCCTTCCTCTTCCTTGATGGTCGCGGCGAACGTGGCCATCGGGTAGTCCAAGAGCTCCGCCAAGCGCTGGCCCACCTGGTTGCTGTCGCCATCGACCGCCTGCTTGCCCATCAAGATCAGGTCGGGCTTCTCCGCGTCCACGATCGACTTCAGCGCGACGGCGACGAGGCGCCCGTCGAGCTGGTCATCCGTGGCGTCGATACGGATGGCGCGGTCCGCGCCGGTGGCGAGCGCTGCGCGCAGCGTCTGCTCCCCCTCCTTGGGGCCAATCGTGACCACCACGACCTCACCCAGGCGTTGCTTGGGGGCCTTGCCGTTCTCCGTGAGACGAAGCGCGGCCTCCAAAGCGTATTCATCGAACGGATTGGGTTTCCATTCGAGACCGGTGGTGTCCACGGCGGCTCCACCCGCCGCGATCTTCACCTTGTTTGCGTTGTCCGGATCGGCAACCCGCTTGAGCGCTACTAGGACTTTCACGATTGCACCTTGGGGCTCAGCATACTGCAGCGCAAGCGCCTGAAAACTCGGCCAAAAGGCCGGCGTTGTGAGCCGAGGCTTTTTCTGGGCGCGGGGCCTGCTATGAAGCGCGAGTCGTCGCCAACCCCATGCAAATCACCACTGATTTTCTGATTCTGGGCAGCGGTATCGCCGGCCTCTCTTTCGCACTTCGTGCGCAGGAGTACGGGCAGGTGGTGATCGTGACCAAACGCGCCGCCGCCGAAGCCGCCACCAGCTGGGCGCAAGGT
>JAEYOT010000315.1 GCA_023411445.1 Pseudomonadota bacterium | reverse complement strand
GCCCGAGACCGTGCGTGTCAAGGCAGGTGAGCTGCCGCCCAGCAGCGACAGCCGCCCGCTCGCGAGTGAAGCACCGACACCCGAGGCTTCGTCCGGCAAGGCCATCTCTATCTTGATGTTCGTGGCGCTGGTCTGCTTGGGCGGCTACGCCGTGTGGCTCTACGTGATCAACCCGCCCGGCGAAGGCACCGCCAGCGGCGCCACCAAGCCCACGGTCGCGGCAGGAGGCTCCGCCGGTAAGTCCACGAAAACAACGAGCAAACCGGCCAAGAATGTCGACCCTGACGCCTACGCCAAGCTGCTGTTCGCCGCGCAGGACTTGCTGACCAACGGCTCGCCCAAGGACGCGCTGGAGAGCTTCAAGGCGGCGTTCGCGGCCGGCAACCAGCCGCCCGCGCGCTCACTGCTCTCGCAGGCCACCGTGGTCGCCGAAGAGGGCGGAGGCGCGTGCCGCGTGACCGCGCTAGGCCGCCCACGCCCGTTCGAGATCACGGAGCCGTGCTCGCGACCCACGTTGGCCAAGACCAACCGCGGCATCGTCTTCGCCTGGGTGGACACGCACGTGGACGCGAAGAAGCGCCAAGGCCACGCCGTGCTGCTCGACAACGCGATGCGCCGCATCACCGAGCCGGTGGCGCTGACGCCCGAGGCGAGCTCGGTGCGCTCGCTGCAGCTTTGGCAAACGCCCAGCGGCGCCGCGGCGCTCTACTGGGACGACACGGGCGAAGGCGCGGGCGTGTACACGCGCCGCCTGGACGCGGAAGGTAAGATCGCAGGCCCCGCGCGGCGTATCTCCGAGACGAAGCGCGGCGAGCTACACCCCACCTTGGTACCTGCCGAGCGCGGCTACTGGGCGCTGTGGCAGGAGGATTCGCGCGGCAAGGTGGATCTCGTCGCGCGACAGCTGGACGAAAAGCTCGAGCCGCAAGGCAACATCGTGCGCCTAGCGCAGCTGGCCAGCGCGCAGCGCTCGTCCAACACCGCCTCGCGTCCGGACGCGGTGCTGGCGCAAGGCGCGCTGCAGGTCGTCTTCTCCGTGGATCGCGGCGGTGATCGCCACCAGGTCATGCTGCTGCGCGTGCCGCTGAAAGATCCGGGCCTTAGCGCTGGGCTGGTCATCGACAAGAAGAAGAAGGTGGCGGACCAGTTCCTGGGCACGCTCGTCCCGCTCAGCCGCGCCAACGCCAAGAACACCACGCCGCGCATCGCGTGCCTCAAGCAATCCTGCTCCGTGGTGTGGGACGACGACGTCGCGGGCGCCTATGCCGCCTTCATCGAGCGCGACAAGGCCGAGCCGCTGTGGCACCGCGAGTTCTCCACCAAAGGCATCCGACCGACGCTGGTCGGCACGAGCGACAAGACGCTCGTCGCCTGGTACGAAGAGCAACGCCTGAAGCTGGCCGAGGTGAAGCGAGACGGCCTCGGCAAGCCCAGCGTGCTGGCGCGCGTGAACGGCTTCCAGCCCGATCCCGACGTCGCGCCCGGCGAGAAGCCTGGTCAGTGGCTAGTGGCGTTCCGCGACTATGAATCGGCGCGTTTCGAGGCCTTCGGGCTGCGCACGGAGTGTCAATGACTCGCACGGAGCAGGACGAGACGCACACCATCCCGCACTTGCTGTCCATCCCGGCGCGCGCGCAGGTGCGGCGTACCCCGATCGAGACGGCGCGCCTCGTCTTGGTGCCGATCGAGATGAGCGACGGCGACGAGCTGTGGGACGCCGTGGAGGGCTCGCGCTGGCACCTCGAGCGCTGGCTGCCCTGGGTGCCGTTCAACAGCACGCGCGACGCGAGCGTGCGCTACGCAGAAGCCTGCGTGGCGGACTGGGACGGCGGGCGCGCGGTCCGTTTCGCCATCCGTGAACGACACGGGCGAGAGCTGCTCGGCGTGGTCGGGCTGGATTCGTGCGTGCACTTGCACCGCTCCTGTGAGCTTGGCTACTGGCTGCGCCGCGACGCCACCGGCAAGGGCTTGATGACCGAGGCCGCGAGCGCCACCGTGCAGTTTGCCTTCGCGCGCATGGCGATGCACCGCATCCGCTGCGCCGCCGCTACCGATAACTTCCCCAGCCTGCGCGTGATCCAGCGACTCGGCTTCCGCTTCGAGGGCATCGCGCGCCAGGCAGAGCTGGTGCAGTCTCGTTGGCTCGATCACGCCGTCTTCGCCAAGCTGTCGCAGGACGAATGACAGATCGCCTGGCTCGGCGGAAGCAAGTGCCGTTTCTGGTGCTCGCGCCGAGCCTGGTGGTCGTGGTGGGCGCGCTGGCTGCGCTGCTCATGGCCGTGCTCGGCACGCGCGAGCTCGGTCGGCAGAGCGACGAGGCCGCGGCGCTGCGCGCGCGCCTGCTGGCGACGACCATGTCCGAGCGCTTGCGCGCCACGCCAGTGGAAGATCGCGCGGCGCTGATCGAGCGCGCCGCACGTCGCTCCGGCGCGGAGCTGCTCTTGGTACAGCAGGACGGCAGCGTGCTGGTCGACGGCTCGCAAGGCGCGCCGCCGCGCAGCAGTATCGTCGGCCTGCTGGTGCACAGCGACGGCGAGGCCGTCACCAACTTGGGTCGCTCGCGCTACTTCGCCGCACCGGTGGCCGCAGCCGAGCCGCTGTCGGTGCTGGCGTTCGTCGTCGCGCCCGAGGTGCCGTTCGCGGGCGGCTCGCTGGTGGTGTCGGTCGCGCTGCTCGCCACCTTGCTGGTCGGCGGCGCCGCGCTCGTGGCGCTGTCCTTGGCGCGCGACGTGTACTCCGACGTCACCTTCGTCCAGCGCCGCATCGCCGAAATGGCTGAAGAAGGCGCCGATCCGGCGGGCAAGCCGGTGCCGGTGCGTTCGGTGGACCAAGTGGGCCTGCTCGCCGCGTCGTTCAACACGCTGGTGGATCGCTTCACCGCGGCCGAAGAAGCGTACCGGCAGGATTTGAGCGGCGCGCAGAACTACGACAAGGAGCGCAGCGCGTTTTTGGCCGCGCTCAGCCACGAGCTGCGCACGCCGCTCAACGCCATCTTGGGCTTCGCCGACGTGCTCTTGGCGGAGGTGGACGGCCCGCTCAGCGAGGACGCGCGCGAAAGCTTGGGCGTCATCCGCAGCAGCGGCGAGCACCTGCGCGCGCTGATCGACGACATCCTCGACCTTTCAGCGCTGGAGTCCGGCGAGCTACGGCTCAGCTCGCGCATGATCGACGTCTACCCGATCGCGCAAGAGGTGGTGCGCGAGGCCGGCATCGCCGCCAGCGCCAAGGGCCTGGCGCTGGAGCTGAGCGGCAAGCCCGCGATGGCGTACGCCGATCCGCGTCGCGTGCGCCAGATCATCGGCAACGTGGTGGGCAACGCCATCAAGTTCACCAGCATGGGCTCGGTCACGGTACGCGTGGATCCGCGCGACGGCGGCGTGTCCATCGCCATCGCCGATACCGGCCCGGGCATCGCCTCCAAGGACCACGAGGCCATTTTCCGCGAGTTTTTCCAGACTGGCGACGTCCGGCGGCAGCGCGTCGGCACCGGGCTGGGGCTCGCGATCACGCGCCGGCTGGTGCAAATGCACCGCGGCTTCATCGACCTTCGCAGTCAGCTCGGGCGGGGCTCGCTCTTCACGGTCGTGCTGCCTTCGCAGGCGCCGCCGGAGCCGGTCCCCTCCGATCCGCCGCCGCCCGTGAAGTCGCGCCCACGTCAGGAGGCGCCGTCATGAACCCCGCGGCAGCTCGCCTGATCGCTCGCGTGCTGGGTTGGCAGCTCGCGTTCACGGCCGGCACCATCTTGCTGCTGGTGGCGCTCGCGCCGCACTTCTTGCTCCTCAGCGGCAGTGTAGCCACGGAGGGCATCGAGGCGCTCTGCACCGGCATCGCGGTCGGCGGCTTGATCGGCATGGTCCGCAGCGCCTGGCGACTGCGGCGCCTGCGCTTCGCCCTGCGCGCCCTCGCGGTAGGCTCCAGCGCGGTGGAGTCGCACGAGCTACTCGTGATGAGCGATGAAGCCAAGCAAGTTCTGGCGGGCTGGTCCATTCCTTCGGCGCTGTGCGCGCTGTGCTCCACCACGCTGCTCCGCCCCAAGCTCCTGGATCTGACCACCGGCGTGACCTTGTGCCTGCTGGGGGCCGTGATCGTGTCCGCTGCGGCGTTGCCGCTGTTTGGCTTGCTGCGCTCGGCCTTCTCTGGCGCGCTGGAGCTGGCTCCCCCGGAGCGCATGCGCGAAGTGGTGGAAGACGCGGAGCGCCGCGGCTTGATCGTGGAGCGCGTCTCGCGCCGCATGATCGTCGCCGTCACGGCGCCGGTTGCGTTCTTGTCGCTCGGCGCCGCGCTGATCGTCGGGGCGCACTTGCGC
>JAEYOT010000252.1 GCA_023411445.1 Pseudomonadota bacterium | reverse complement strand
GGCACGGGGTGGGCGACTCACGCGTAGCTCGGAGAAGTGCAGCTCATGCGTGCCGATCAGAGCAGTGTCGCCCGCCTTCAAGGTGACGGCGCGTACGATGCGGTCGCCGTTGACGTATACGCCGTTGGTGCTGTGCAGGTCTTCCAAGCGGACGCCGTCATCGTCTACCCACACGCGCGCGTGCATGCGGGAGATCAGGGCGTCCTCCACCATCAAGTCGCACTCGGGTGTCCTTCCGATCAAGAGCGAGCCGCTACGCAGCTCGAGATGAGCGGTGCCGCAGCCCACGACGATCGGCCCGCGTAGCGGCTTGACGATCTGAGTAGGTGCCCGCGATGGCGTAGCTCGCGCTTCAGGGGGGGCAACGAGCGGCGTAACCCGCCGCGTATGACTGGTCATGTTGGTTGATCGCGTAGCTTAGCTCAGCGGCCAGTCCCTGAAGCGCATTCTCAGCTACGGAACTTCAGTCACACGCTTCATTCGCGTCGTGATGAACACTTTGCCCGCCGTCAGCAAAATCCCTGATGGTCAGCGGGCGTTCCGTACGTCACCTCGGGCGCGGTGACGGATGTCGGGCAGCGCCGCACATGCTGCAGCCAGGTGTGAGAAGACGAGCCTAACGACTCTCGCCGAGGGGCGCGTCGCTGTGGCGGCGGAAGCGCGTGAGCGTGGTCACGGTGGCCAGCACTTCGCTCGGGTCGATGGGCTTTGCCAGATGAATGGAGAAGCCAGCGTTGAGCAGCTGGCGGCGGTCATCGGGTCGCGCGAACGCCGTGATGGCGGCGACCGGTACGTCCCCGCCGCGGGAGCGCGGCAAGCGACGCACCTGCTGTATGAGCGAGTAGCCGTCTTCACCCGGCATCGCGACGTCCGATAGGACGACGTCGGGCACGCGCTCGGCCAGGCTGCTCATGGCCGCGGCGACGTTGGAGACCGCGTGCACCTGACAGCCTTGCTGCTCCAAGATGGTGACGAGCAGGTGGCGCGCGTCGTCGTCGTCCTCCACGACTAGGATGCGCGCGCCGTGCAGCTGGGCGGCTTGCTCCGGAGCTAGCGCGCGCCGCTCCACGAGCGACTCGGGCGCCTGCTCCGAGCGGGGCTCGATCGGCAGCGTCACCAAGAACGAGGCGCCTTGGCCTTCGCCGTCGCTGCTGGCCACGATGCGCCCCCCGTGCAGCTCGACGAGCTGCTTGCTGATGGCCAGGCCCAGCCCGAGCCCTGCCCGCGAGCGCGCGTTGCCGGAGTTATCCTGCGAGAAGGCGTCGAAGATGTGCGGTAAGAAATCCGGCGCGATGCCGCGTCCGCTGTCTTTGACCTCGATCTCCATCACGCCGTCCAGCCTCCGCACCTGGACTCGGACCAGGCCGCCCTTCGGTGTGAACTTGACGGCGTTGCTGAGCAGGTTCCACACCACTTGCTGCAGCCGCGTCGGATCCGCGACGATGGCCGGTGCTTCCGGATCGAGCACGGCCTCGAGCTCGACGCCTTTGCTGGCTGCCGCTGGGCGAATCGATTCGAGGGCTGCGTCCGCCACCTCCGAGACGTCCGTCGGCTGCGCCTCCAGCCGCATCTTGCCGCTGATCACGCGCGACATATCGAGCAGATCTTCGATGAGCTGCGCCATGGCCGCGGAGTTGCGCTCGATCGTTTCCAGCCCCAGCTGCCGGCGCCGATCGTCGAAGTCACCGCGCGCGAGCAGCTTGGACCAGCCCATGATGGCATTGAGCGGCGTGCGCAGCTCGTGGCTCACCACGGCTAAGAACTCGTCTTTGGCTCGGTTCGCGACGTCCGCCGCCTGCCTGGCTTGCTGCGCCGTCTGATACAGGCGGGCGTTGTCGATGGCGCTGCCGCAGCGCCTCGCTAGCTCGTGGGCGAAAGCCAGGTCCGCCATCGTGTAGGTCCGCTTGGACTCCGCGGACACCAACGTCAACGCGCCCAGCACGCGCCCGCCGGCCGTGATGGGCACGATCATGGCGGAGCGCAGCTCGAGCGAGCGCGCGAAGCGCAGCTGCTCGTCGCCCGTCAAGTCCTTGAGTAGCTCTTCGGGCAGCTCGGCGTAGAGCTCCGGTCGGCCCGTGCGCAGCACCGCAGGGACGCCGCTGGGGGCATCGGGGCGCGGTGGATGCTCGGTGTACAGCTTGCGGGCGAGCTCCACCTTCTCCGGATCGCCGTGCGCCACTGCCAGGCGCTTGGGCGTCGCTTCGCCATCCACCAGCAGATCCACCGCGCACCAGTCGGCCAGCGTCGGCACCGCCAGCGTCGCCACTTGCGCCACGGTCCGTTCGTAGTCCAGCGACTGGCCCAGGATGCTCATCGCGTCAGCCAGGAAGTGCTGACGCTCCTCGGCGCGCTTGCGCTCCGTCACGTCGCGAAAGACCAGGACGACGCCGTCGATCGGCCCGTTCCCGGCCCGGATCGGCGCGCCGCAGTCGTCGATCGGGAAGCGCCGGCCGTCGCGCGCGAGCAGCACGGTGTGGTTGGCGAGCCCCACCACGCCGCCAGTCTCCAGCACGCGCGTCACCGGGCTGGCCACGGGCTCGCCCGTGTCCTCGTTGACGATGTCGAACACGTCCCGCAGCGGGCGGCCCAGGGCCTCGGCTTCGGTGTAGCCCGTGAGCGACTCGGCCACCGCGTTCATCAGCGTGATCATGCCGCTGGAGTCCGTGGCGATCACGGCGTCGCCGATGCTGTGCACGGTGGGCGCCAGCGACGCGCGCAGCTGCTCGGCCAGCGGCGCGGAGCGCCGCTCTGCTTGGATCGCGCGGGCGCGCGCCAAGGCCTGCGCGCACTGCCTGGCGAACGTGCCGATGAACTCGCGCTCGTTGTCCGAGAACGTGCGCGCCTCGTGGTAACCGATCCCGAGCATGCCGATGGTGCGGCCCTCCGCGATCAGCGGCATGCAGGAAAAGGCCTGCACGCGCGGACCGTCAACCTGCCGGTGCGCCAGCTGCGGAGCGATCTCCTCGTACTGCTGGCGCGACTCAATCCAAACGCCGCCGCGTCCCCCCGCGCCGATGGCATAAAATGGGTTGCCGGAGTCCGGCCCGATGCGGCGGATGTGCTCGAGCATCTCCACGGCGCAGCCGCGCTCGGCGATCAGCTCCAAGATGCCCAGGTCGTTGAGCAGATAGAGCGTGACCACCTTGGCTTGTGCGAAGTCGATGCCTTGCTGCACGGCGGCGCGCCCCACGTCCTCCACCGTGAGCGCCCCGGCTAGGTTCTCCGACAGCGCGGCGAGCGCGTGGACGCGCGCGCGTGCACTCTCTCCCAAGCGCAGCCGCTCCAGCTCGGCGGCGCGCCGCTCGCTCAGGTCACGCGTGACCTTGGCGAAACCGATCACCTCCCCACTGTCGTCGCGTAACGCGGTGATGACGACGTTGGCCCAGAAGCGCGAGCCGTCCTTGCGCACGCGCCAGCCCTCGTCCTCGTAGCGCCCCTGCTTGGCGGCTACCAAGAGCTTCATCTCGCACTTACCGGCGGTGACCTCCTCCTCCGGATAGAAGAGCGAGAAATGCTGGCCGATGATCTCGTGGGCGGCGTAGCCCTTGATGCGCTCGGCGCCGCTATTCCACGAAGCGACGTACCCCTTGGGATCGAGCCAGAAGATGGCGTAGTCCTTCACGCTCTCGACCAAGAGCCGAAAGCGTTCCTCGCTCTGCTGCAACGTGACGGCAACAGGCGACTGGGCGGCGAGGTCCGGGCCCTGGTCCCGTGGTGGGTTCATGCCGGAGGGCACCTTGCCAGTATAGAGGGTCTGCCGCCCCGTGCGTCAGGGGGGCGCGTTTACCAAAACGCCACACGTGGGCGCTAACCCGCGGCTGTAGCGCCGGGCTGAGTGGCGCAGAGGGCTCCAGCTTCGAAAAGGACCCTCAACGTCGCCCTACGATCGGTAATCCCCCTACGCGGTACTGGATGGTGTAGCGCTCGTCGCGCTCCAGCACGGCCACGAGCTCCTCCGCGGACGGAGGTTGATAGTGGACGAAATCCACGCGCTCGTTGAGCTGCCCGGCGATCGACGTGGCCAGCACGTGCGCGTACATGTCGTGGGTGGGCGAGCTGTCTAGAATCGGCGCCGCTTCGTCGAGCAACTGTCGCGTGGTCGGGTACATCGTCTCCTCCTCCTGGCCGAAGCGCAAAACGACCTGGGCACGACCAGCCGTGAAGCGCCAGCGGCACGAACGAGCACCGCCGCTACTGGCGATGCGATCCCGCGCGTAGGATGTCCTTGTGGCTGCGCCGCAGCAAGCCAGAGTGTGCGTTCAGCGTGGCGTCCCGGGAGGCGGCCGAGCAGCGCCGGGCCCGTAACTGTACCGGCTCGAGGCTCCTCCCCCCGGCGCTCCGGCCTGTGCTAGCGTGCGCCTCGTCGCTCGGGGCGCGGTCGCCTGCGGACCGCTGAGAAGCACCCGTCGAACCTGATCCGGTTTGCACCGGCGTAGGGAAGCGTCGCCCGGCCGAGATCTCTGGCGGCGTTTTCCCTCGCGAACGAGAGAAAGAAGCTGATGGCACAGAGAACACTCCCCCTGCGTGGCGCCGCCAACCCCTCCACCGCTCGGGAGGGCACCAATCCGGGCTCTTTCGCCAACGCCGCCCGCATCGGCGAAGCGCTCAGCTTCTCCTCGCCCGACACGCCTGGCATGCCGGCGCCTAGCCCGCTGACCGCTTGGGACTTCCTGCCGCCGGGCTGGAAGCGCTCCGGCCCGTTGGCAGAGGCGCCCGCCGGCTTCACGCCGGTGACCCAGCTCGAGCACGCACGGCTCGGGCACGTGACGCCGGAGATGAAGCGTGTCGCGGAGCGTGAGCCGCACTTGAGCGCCGAGCAGGTGCGGGCCGAGGTCGCATCCGGGCGCTTGATCATCCCGGCCAACAAGGTGCACCTCGGCTTCCGGCTCGACGCGATGGCGATCGGACGCGCCACCAAGACCAAGATCAACGCCAACATGGGCGCGTCGCCGGTGTCCTCCTCCACGCAAGAAGAAGTGGAGAAGCTGCACTGGTCGGTGCGCTGGGGCGCGGACACGGTGATGGACCTGTCCACGGGCGGAGATCTGGACGAGTGCCGGCAGGCGATCGTGAGAAACTCCAAGGTGCCGATCGGCACCGTCCCGATCTACTCGATGATCATCGGCCGCAAGATCGAGGACCTGACCGAGTCCGAGATCATGAAGGGCCTCCTGCACCAAGCCAAGCAGGGCGTGGACTACTTCACCATCCACGCGGGCGTTCTGCGTGAGCACCTGCCGTTCGTTCAGAAGCGACTGATCGGCATCGTGAGCCGTGGCGGCTCGCTGCTCGCCAAGTGGATGCTCGTCCACGGCAAGCAGAACCCGATGTACACGCATTTCGACGAGATCTGCGACATCATGCGTGAGTACGACGTCTCGTTCTCGCTGGGCGACGGTCTGCGCCCGGGCGGTCTGGCGGACGCCACGGACCAGGCGCAGCTGGCCGAGCTCGACACGTTGGGCGAGCTGACCGAGAAGGCTTGGCGCAAGGGCTGCCAGGTCATGGTCGAAGGGCCGGGCCACGTGCCGTTCGACCAGATCGAGTACAACATGAAGCTACAGCGCGCGGTGTGCCACGGCGCGCCGTTCTACGTGCTGGGGCCGTTGGAGACGGACGTGTTCCCCGGCTACGATCACATCACGAGCTGCATCGGCGCGACCGCGGCGGCGTACCACGGCGCGTCCATGCTCTGCTACGTCACGCCCAAGGAACACGTCGGCCTGCCCAAGAAGGACGACGTCAAGCAAGGCTGCATCGCCTACAAGATCGCCGCGCACGCGGCGGACGTGGCGCTGGGCATCCCGGGCAGTCGCGATTGGGACGACGCTCTCACCAAGGCGCGTGCCGCGTTGAACTGGGAGAAGCACTTCGAGCTCGCCTTCGATGCGGACACCGCGCGCGCGTTCCACGATGAGGATCTCGACGTAGACACGGACTTTTGCGCCATGTGCGGGCACGACTGGTGCTCGGTCCGTATCTCGAAGGAAATCAACGAGTTTACCTCGGGCAAAGCCGAGGGTTTCGCGCGCGAGCGCGTGATGAAGTCGCCAGCGTTGACGGCGGAGCAGCGAGAGATTTTGCAGAAGCGCGGCGTGCTTCCGCCGGAGGAGCTACACCGCCTGGCGTCGAAGACGCAGAGCGCAGTCGGCGCCGGCAAGGGCAGCAAGGCGTCGTGTCACTCGGACGTGGCGGACGGCTCACGCGCGCAGCAGATCCAAGAGCAGCTCATCCAGCTGCGCGTGAAGTCACCGGCCACCGCCGCCGAGGAGTGACGTCCGTCGCTGCAAGGACCATCGTGCGGGTGGCTACCGCGGGGGCTCGTCCCGCACGATGACCTTCAGCGGCTCGCGCACGGAGCCTGGCCTGAAGTTGTGCAAGCGCTCCAAGAAGCTGCTCGTGACCTCGAAGCCTCGCGCGACGAGCAGGGCGCCGGCCGTCAGCTTCACGTCTGCGGCGAAGATCATCCCGGGCTTCAGCGCGGAGAGCGGGACCTCTCGCACGACTTGGTCCCGCAAGGTCTCGCCGCACACCTCCACCAGCGCCTGCACGACCTCCGGATCGATCTCGTCTGCCCGCGTCTTCAGAGAGAGCAGCGCGTCGCTCGGGCTGAGCCCGCGCGCCTCCAGCGCGTCCAGCTCCAGCGCCGCCTTCAGCAGCTGGGCGCTGCGCTGCAGTCGTCGCCGCTCGACGGCGCCGTCCCCGTCCGGGATCTTGCGGAAGCGCTCCGGGTATAGCGCCAGGATCTCGCGCACGGCTTCAAGGCGTGGGATGTGCCCCAGCAGCTGCCGGGTCACGTCCGGCGCTCGCGCCACCATGCGCTGCTCCTCGCTGCTGAGATCCATGCCGTAGTAGACCTTCTCTACCGTCTCGTTCGGCAAGCTGATGCTGCTCAGCTGCGACAGCATCGCCGCCACCTCGATTTGCCAGCGCTCCGTTTCGTTCAGCTTCTCCGCCAGGGCGCCGACGAGGCGCTTGACGCGAGCGGCGCGACCGAACGCGGCCGGGCTGGTCACGGCCAGCACCTCGCACAGCATCTTGATGCTGCCGTGCAGCGTCTGCTCCAGCAGCACTTTCTCGGCGACGACGGTGCGATGCAGCTGCGCTCCGGCCTCCACCACGCGCAAAAGCTCCGGTGGAGGGCACGGCTTGATCAAGAAGCGGAAGATTTGCCCCTCGTTGATGGCCTTGATGGCCGCCTCGATCTCGGCGTAGCCAGTGAGCAGCATACGAGTCGTGTGCGGACGCAGCACGCTGGCCTTGGCCAGAAACTCAGCGCCGCTCATCTGAGGCATGCGCATGTCCGAGAGCACGACGGCTGCCTCGGGCACTCGCTCGAGCAGCTCGAGGCCGGCTTGTCCGGAGGTAGCGATCTCGACGTCGTAGCGGCGGCGCAGGTGCAGCGCCAAGCCGCTCACGATGTGAGGCTCGTCGTCGACGCAGATCACGCGGGGGCGGCTCGGTGCTTCCATGTCAAATCAACCCGGCAGACGCGATGAGGCCGCGGCGACCAGTGGTAGGCGAAGGATGAAGGTGGTGCCGGCGCCGAGCTCCGTGTCGAAGGAGATCGTGCCGCGATGACGTTTGACGATGCAGTTGTGGGCGAGCGCCAGCCCTTGACCGGTGCCCTTGCCCACCTCTTTGGTGGTGAAGAACGGCTCGAACACCTTGGCGCGCGCAGACTCGGGGATGCCGGTGCCGGTGTCGGCCACGCGGATCTCGGCGTGGGTGGCGTCGTGGCAGGTGGTGATCGTGATCGTGCCTTTCTGGCCGGAGTCCGCGACCACGTCCGCGATGGCGTGGGCCGCGTTGACGATCAGGTTGAGGATCACCTGGTTCAGCTCACCCGCGATACAGG
>JAEYOT010000222.1 GCA_023411445.1 Pseudomonadota bacterium | reverse complement strand
CAAGTACACCGCAGTCACGCTACCCGGAGCGCGCGGCTGCGACGCCAATGGTGAGCGAGCCGGCTGAATGAACCAGTCGCCTCGCTCGCCGTGGCTAGCAGCCGCTCGATGGCTCATCTAGATCTTCAAATCACACCAGCGCTTCCGGACGCAGCTCCGCTCATCACGCCGCGCGCGATGAGCGCGCTCCACAGCGCTTCAGACGGAGAATGGAAGAGGGTCCGGGTTCTTTCGCAGCCGCCTGCGCGCCGCTCGACCACTCTCATGTCCTCAATCGCAAGAAATGCTCACGCTGAGTCGCTTCCCTCCGCTGCGCAGCGTCTCGCACCCCTTACCCACGACTTCCAGGCGACGGGAGTCCTTTAAGCGGAAGCCGTCGGGACTGCCATACGTGAGCGGTCGCCCGTCCAGTACCACGCTGCCTGCGGTCAGCTCTTCCGCGCTGACGTCGCGATCTAGCTGGACCTCGCACAAGGGCAGAGCTTCGAGGATGCCGAGCAGCTGGCCCGTGAGCCCCTGCACGCTGTCGCTCGCCTGGAACGGCTGCGCAGCTTCAGGGTCGCGGCCCCAAACGGCGTTGAGCGGCCGGCCCTTCCCGGCGTTGGCCAGCTGCTGCAGGTCGGCGCCGCTGATGTCCGAGGAGATGCCGAGCACATAGAAGTCAATCCCGGCGCTGAACGCGGAGCTGGCCGAAAGCACGGCTTCGCCTTGGCCGCGCTGCGGATCGGGCTGCTCGCAAGTATCGGCCTCTCCGTCCGTCACGAGCAGGATGACTTGGGGACCCTTGTGTCGCGTCGTCGCCAGGCGCTGGACCACCGCCTCGATGGCCGCGCCGGTCGGTGTGTCATCCTCGGGGTTGGAGCTCTCGTAGAGGGAGGAGATGGCCTTGAAGTTGGTGGTGGCGGCCGGTACCTCGCGCAGCTCGGGACATACCCCACCGCTAAAGCCGTTGTGGCTGGTGTAGAAGATGAGGCCGAATTGAATGCCGTGCTGCAGCTTGGGCACGACGCCGGTCGCCGGATCCAAGAGCGCCTTCTGCACGAGCGACCAGCGCGACTCCGGGCTGTTCCGAGATGGATAGCCGGAGCGCATGCTGCCGGATTGATCGACCAACAACGTGACGGCGGGCCTCAGCTCGTCGATCGTTACGCTGACGGCCTCGCACGGCGTCGTGGGCCTCATTGGCTCGCGCGGTGGCTCCTCGCGTGGCGGCTCCTCACGAGGTGGCTCGCTCGGCATCGACGCGCTGCCGGCAACGTTCATGGGCGGCTCGGGCTCCGGAGCTTCTCCCGCCTCGAGCGGCGAGCGAGCCCCGCAGCTAGCGAGCAGCAGCCACAGCGTGCCGGCGAGCACGAGTCGAGGCCGTGAGGGGCTACGCGACTTCACCCACACGGACAGCTCTGTCGCACGACCGCGCACACGCCGCAATCACCGAGTAGGGGCGGCAATTGTGCGCTCGCTGAAGAATTACAAGGCCCATCGCTCGATGCTCGGCGATCGTCAGCGGAGCTTCGCGCCGTGCTCGGCCAGCAAACTGCGCAAGATCGAGCGGTGACAGCGCGTCTCGTCCTCGCAATAGCAGCCGACGGAGAAGCTCGTTCCGTGGGAGAGCGCGGCGAGCAACTGCAGCAAACGCTGCGGCTCCGGTCGGCTCATCTCACGGCGGTAATGCTTGGCGAACTGCGCTAGCTCCGCCGCGGTCCGCGCCGAGAGCGCGCGCTTGACGAGCGCTGGGCTGGGCGATAGCTCGGGCAGCCACACGTCGTAGAAGTTGCGGCGCGCGATGTCGGCTTTCTTTACGCCGCGCGGTGGGCGCCGCACGGTGCCTAACCTGATGCCTTCGCCGCGCTCTCGCGCGTCACCCAGCCTTACCACCGAGATGGACATCGCTTCGTGCTAGCGCCGCGTCGGGCGGGTCGCAATGACCGAGGGCATGAGCGTCAGCGCGCGTCACGGGTTGGCGCGCGCCGCACGAGCGTCTCCAGCACCACCAAGAGCTCCGCGGGATCGATCGGCTTGGCTAGGTGCATGTGGAAGCCGGCGCGCAAGGCTTGCGTCCGATCTTCCGAGCGTGCGTAGGCTGTCAGCGCTAGGGCGGGCATGAGCTCTGCGTTACCGCCTAGCGCGCGCAGCTTCTGGATCAAGGAGTAGCCGTCCTCCTCGGGCATGCCCACGTCGGAGATGAGGATGTCGAACGAGCGCTCGCGCACGAGCGCGTACGCCGTCCGGGCGTCTGCGGCGGTGCTGACGCGGGCCCCACATTGCTCGAGCAAGAACTCCAGCAGCTCCCGCGTTTCCGGCTCGTCGTCCACCACCAGGATGTCGAGACCCTCCAGCTCCGGCGGGCGCTCGAAGCTGGGGGTGACAGCCTCCGTACGCTCGCGCGGTGTGGGGCTCGGTCTGCTATCGGCCAAGAGCGGTGCCATCGGCAGCCGCACGACGAACGTGGCACCGCTGCCCGCCCCGTCGCTGTGCGCCGTCACCTCGCCACCGTGCAGCTCCACCAGCGAGCGTACGATGGCCAAGCCCAGCCCCAAGCCACCGGCGCGGCGCGTGAACGTGGAGTCCGCTTGTCGAAAGCGGTCGAAGATGTGCGGCAAGAAATCGCTCGCGATGCCCTGGCCGTTGTCTGCCACCACCACCTCCACCTGGGATTGCTCCCGGCGCAGGCGGATCTGCACTCGGCCGCCACGCGGCGTGAACTTGATCGCGTTGGAAAGCAGGTTCCACACCACCTGCTGCAGGCGATCGGCGTCGCCGATGATGGTCGCGCGCGAGTCCAGCACGGGCTGCAGCCGAATTTGCTTGGCCTCCGCGGCTGGCCGCACCGCGTCGATGGCCGCCTCCACGACGCTCACGAGCTCGAGCGGAGCCACGCTCAGCACCAGCTTGCCTTGCTCGATGCGGGCGAGATCCAGCATGTCCTCCACCAAGCGAGCCTGAATGCGCGCGTTGCGCTCTATGGTCTCCAGCGCCTTGTCTCGCTGACTTGCCGGCACGGTGCCGGTGCGCAGCAGCGTGGACCAGCCGACCATCGCGTTCAGCGGCGTCCGCAGCTCGTGGCTGAGCGTGCTCAGAAACTCGTCCTTGGCGCGGTTGGCGTCCTCAGCGGTCTTGCGCAGGGCGTCGATGCGGCGGCGGGCCAGCACGCCGTCCGTCACCTCCGTGGCAGCCGCGATCACGCCGGCGGCGCGACCGTGACTGTCGAAGAAGGGCTGCGCCACGTACGAGAACACGCCCTCGCTGACGACGCCGTCTCGCCGTAGCCAGACCGGCAGCTCGTGGACGCGGTGCACCTCCCCGGCGTCGAAGGCGCGCTGCAGCTGCGTCACTGCTTCACGCGCGCTCGCCTCCGGAAAGGCGTCCACCAGTCGGACGCCGACCAAGCCGCTGCGACCGACCAGCTCGCAGTACGGGTCGTTTGCCACCTCGAACACCAAATCCGGACCGGTGAGCACGGCCACCGGCAGCGGGGCCTGCATGAAGATGTCGTAGAGGCGCTGACGCTCGCCTTCGGCCTTCCTGCGCAGCGCGGCGAGCTGCAGGTGCGTGGACACGCGGGCGATCAGCTCGCGCGCCGAGAACGGCTTCACCAGGTAATCGTCGGCGCCCGCCTCCAATCCCTCGACGTGCGCTTCCTCTCCAGCCCGAGCCGACAGCATGATGATCGGCAGCGAGGCGGTGCGCGGGTCACGGCGGAGCTCGCGCAGGAGGCCGAAGCCGTCCAGATTCGGCATCATCACGTCGGTGATGACGAGCGATGGCGCGCTCTTCCGCACCAGCTGAAGAGCCTGGGCTCCGTCGGCGGCGTGCAGCACCTGCCAGCGCGGCTGCAGCAGCCGTACCACGTAATCGCGCATGTCCGCGTTGTCGTCGACCACCAGCACACGCACGTCGGCATCGCGGGGGACGGGGGGCACGTCGGAGAACGACAACGTCGCGGACAGCGGCGGGTCTTCTTCACCCTCGTTGCTCGGTAGCCAGCGCAGCGCCTCTTGCACGAAGGGCGCGGCGCCTCTCACCTCCGGCGCAGCCAGCGCTGCCCCCAGCTGCTCGGCGGGCAAATGCCGTGTGCCGAGCGGGATCGCTACTTCGAACGTGCTGCCCTGCCCGAAGCTGCTGTGCACGCTCATGCTACCGCCGTGCAGCCGCACCAGCTCGTGCACCAGCGCCAAGCCGATGCCGGAGCCTTCGTGCGTTCGTGCCAGCGCGCCCTGCACGCGGTGGAAGCGCTTGAACAAATGGGGTACCTCGTGCTCGGGAATCCCGGTGCCGGTGTCGCTCACGCGCAGCGTGACGTGGTCATCGAATTGTCGCAGCTCGAGCCGTATCGCTCCTTTGAACGTGTACTTGAGGGCGTTCGAGAGCAGGTTGAGCACGATCTTCTCCCACATGTCGTGATCGACGTAGACCTCGCTTGCCCCGCTGCATTCGACGTCGAAGCGGAGCCCCGCCCGTTCGACCGCCGAGCGGAACGCGCCCGCCAGCTCGGTGGTGTGTCGGCACAAGTCCGTGGGCACGAAGCAGGCGCGTGAGCGGCCCGCCTCGATGCGTGAGAAATCGAGCAGTGCGTTGACCAGCTTGAGCAGGCGCAGCGCGTTTCTGTGCGCGGTCTCCAAATCAGCGCCGCTCAGCCCCTGGCCCGAGCGCAGCGCGTCTTGCAGCGGCCCGAGCATGAGCGTGAGCGGGGTGCGAAACTCATGGCTCACGTTGCTAAAGAACGTCGTCTTGGCGCGATCGATCTCGGCCAGCTGCTCGGCGCGCTTGCGCTCGAGCTCGTAGGCTTCGGCCGTGGCCACGCTGCCAGCCAGCTGCCGGCCGAGCAGGCTCAAGAAGTCGCGATACAGCTCGTCCAGCAGCCGAAACGGATTGAGCCCGACAATGAGCACGCCAGCCTTGCCGGTTTGCGCGGAGCGAGGCAAAGGTACGATGGCGGCTTGGCGCGGCGGCTCGCTCCACGCGCCCGTCGGCCGCTCCGCGAAGTGGCGGTCCAGGTCCGACATCAGCTGGATGGCTTGCTCGGCGAGCGCCTCGCGCACGCAGGCGTAGGCCGGATCCGCGAGCTCGAAGCTCTGCGGCGCCGACTCGCGTGAGCCAAAGCCGCTCGTGCTCATCAGGTTCGCCCGCAGGTTGTCGGCGTCCACGGAGTAGATGGCGCAAAACGGCGCGTCGCGGCTGGCGCTCTCCAGCGCCTCGGCCGCGCGCTGGTAGGCTTCCGCTGCGCTGCGCGTGTCGACGGTGCGACTCGCCACGTCACGCAGCGTGGCCAGCTGGCGCGCGCCGATGATGCGCTGGGTGTCGTCCGTGTTCGCGCAGATGACGCCCCCCGTCTTGTCGTCGTCGCCCGGCACCGGGCTGTAGGAGAAGGTGTAGTAAGTCTCCTCGCGGTAGCCGTGGCGCTCCATGATCAGGAGCAGCGCCTCGTCGTACGTGCCCACGTTGTCGCGGATGGCCGAGCGTAAGCGCGGCTCCACCTCCGCCCAGATCTCGCGCCAGACGACAGAGGCCGGCTGCCCTAGCGCCTCCGGGTGCTTGCCGCCGACGATCGTCTTGTAGGCGTCGTTGTAGATGTTGACCAGATCTTCACCCCACCACACAAACATCGGCTGACTGGAGGTGAGCACGATGCGCACGCAGGTGCGCAAGCTGCGCGGCCAGCGCTCGGGCGAGCCCAGCGAAGTGTTGGAC
>JAEYOT010000190.1 GCA_023411445.1 Pseudomonadota bacterium | reverse complement strand
CCTCGTGAGACTGCTGCGACAGTCATGATGCGTGGAGGCTTTCGACACTGCGGGCCACGTCTCTCCCATGTGTCAGCCCGATACGATCGTGTCAGGAGGATCCAAGCATCGAGGGTTCGAGCCTCGCGGCGCCAGCATTGCCTTGGGGCCGCGGTCCGTACGAGTTGGGGGCCGCTGCGCAGGCGACGCCCCCCTTTCCCTCGTAGCGGGCGCGGGCGCATCGTTTGACCTGAAACGAAAGGGGCGCTACCAAGAAAACCTTGAGTGAGCTTTCCCCCGAGCTGCAGGCGTTTCTGCGCGACTGCATCTCGAGCTACGAAGAGCTCGAGGCGCTGCTCTTGCTCGCTCGCAGCTCCGATCGCTCGTGGTCCGCGGCCGAGCTGGCTGGCGAGCTCAAAGTGCCGGAAGATGGCGTGGCCATGGCGACCGAGCGGCTGGCGGCCATCGACGGGCTCTTGGGGCTCGAGCAGCAGGCAGCGGTCCTGCGCTTCCGCTACACGCCCAACCGGGATTCCCTGCGCCAGGTCGTCGCGGAGCTGGAGGAGGCGTACCGCGACCAGCGCCTGCGCATCGTCCAGCTCATGAGCGCCAACGCGCTGGAGCGCGTGCGCGGCGCCGCCGCCCGCCGTCTGGCGGAGGGCTTTCGCATCGACCGGTGGAAGCGATGATCGCGCTCGTCGGCTACGCGGTGGGAGTGCTCACGAGCGTGATCTGCGCGGCGCTGCTGATCCGTAGCTACCTCAGTCACAAGACGCCGCTCTTGCTGTGGTGCTCACTCTGCTTCGCAGGCTTGGCCGTCAACAGCATGTTGCTGTTTGCCGATCTGTTCGTCGTCTCCGACATGAGCTTGGAGCTATGGCGCTCCGGCACGGCGCTCGTGTCGCTCGCGCTGATGATCTTCGGCTTGGTCTGGGAGGGCGACCGATGAGCTGGGTGGATTTCCTGCGTGGCGCGCTCACGCTGGCGGCGCTGGTCGTCGCGCTGTTCTTCCTGCGCTTTTGGCGCGAGACGCGCGATCGTCTGTTCTTGATTTTCAGCCTGGCCTTCGTGCTGCTCGCCTCTACTTGGCTGCTCTCCGTCGGCCACGGCGTGGTGGAGCACGCACATTTCCTGCGCTTCGCCGCCTTCGTGTTGATCGCCTATGCCGTGATCGACAAGAACCGCCGCGGAGCCCAGCGGCGCTTCTAGATACCGCTGAAGGATTTGCCGTCGTAGCGGTATTTCCGGCTGCCGCCGGCCCACGGTAGCAGCAGCGGCTCGAGGCCGCCCGCGGCGGTGGTGTCGGGAGGGAAGGGGTAGGTCTGCTCGGTCCAGCCGATGGCGCGCAGCGGCTTGAGCTCGATCTCGTAGCCGCGCTTGGCGGGCGTGAACGAGACCGCGCCCAGGATTTGGTCTTTGCCGAGCGAGCGGCCAGTCTCGGCGCCGAACAGGCGGACCACGGCGTCGCCCTGCACGCCGTAGATCATGAGCGCGTGGCGAGTCACTGTGTCTCCGCCGAGCGCCTTGCTGGCTTTGGCGTGCAGCACCGCGCGCACGATGATCTCTGCTTTGCCGTCGCCGGTCAGATCGCGCGCGGTCACGTCCAAAATGTCCTTCGGCTCCGCGACGCCGACGGCGATGAACGCGTAGCTCAAGCCTTCGCGGAAGCCCTTGCCGAACACCACGATGTCCTTACCGTGGATCAGCACGCGCTCCGGGCCGCGATCGCCGGCTACGTCCGTCACGAAGTCGAAGCTGGCCTTGCCGGCCACGCCGCGGTCCTTCTTGTACAAAGCGTACACGCGATCCAAGAGCTCATCGGCGCTGGGCGGGCGCGGCGCGGGGGGCGGCGGCGGCTCATCACTGGCTGGCTTGCCCTTCGGCTTCTTGCCGGCAGGCGCGCTGGACTTGGAAGTGAAGCCCGTCTCGCCGGCGGCTTCGAAGCCCTTGCCCTTCCAAACGAACGTGCGGCTGCCCACGCTCTCCCACGGCAGCAGGGTGGCGCCCATGTCCCCGGGCTGCAGCTCCGAGAACGTGTCCGGCTCGAAGCCTGAGGCGTCGCCTTGGGCGATCTCGATGCCAGCCTTGGACAGCTTGACCTTGTTCTTGATCTCGCCGTCTTTCGTCTTGATGCCCACCTCGTGCGCGAAGGCCAAAAAAGGCTGATCGTCGCGGCCAACCTTGAGCACGGTCAGCACCTCGCGGTACTTGTCCCGGCTGCCCACGCGTTTCTGCACGACGATCTCGTCGCGCGCGTCACCATCGAAGTCGATCAGCTCGAGCCGGCTCACCTGGCTCGCGTCGCTCACGCCCAGGTCCGCGAAGTAGAACTCCTTGCCGGAGCGGAAGTGCGGCCCAATGATCACCAGGTTACCGCCCCACACGGCCACGCGTTCCACCATGCCGTCGCCGGAAACGTTGCCGTAGGCCTCGCGAGCGGGCGCGCTGGGCAGCCCCTTGGCCTTGATGATCGAGTCGCGTAGGCCCTGCTCGTTCGCCAAGAGCAGCTCCGGCATCTGCCGTCCGGCGCGGACCTGGCTCGTCCCGATCACGGCCGTGACCGAGCCGGCCGCGTCCGCGTCCGTGTACGTGATGGTGGCGCGCAAGCCGACGCGCGTGCGAGCGGCGTCGCTGAACGCGGTCCAGGGGATTTGCGCCTCCACGTGCAGCCCCTTGTCCGTCGGCGCTTCCACGATCTTGGCGCCACCCACGGCCGTGCCCTTGATCTTCACGGCGCCGGCGATTTTCCCCGGTTGGCCGGGGAAGAGATCCACGGCGTAGGTCTGCCCCTTGGGGAAGCTGAGGTGGAGCGTCGCGTGATCCTCCGAGGCGCCGGCCGCGTTGGTGCGGACGATCTTCTGATCGAAGATCTTGAGCACTACGTACAAGCTGTTCTCGTCGTACGCGACGGTGGCGGCCACGCGCGGATCGCTACCCTCGGCCTTGCCCTTGAGCGTCTCGCTCAGGTCCGTCATCTTGCTCGGCCACTCGCGCAAGTCGCCGTCGATGCGGATCTTCACGTCGTCCACCGGCTCGGCGGCGATGAAGCTCGGCGCCGCGGTGGCGGGCGTCGTTACGGCCAAGACCAGTCCCAAGGCAGCCAGGGCGCGTCTCATGCTGCTCACTTCTTCATGCGCAGCTCGGCTTGCTGCTCTTCTGCTTCCAGCTCGGCCAGCGCTCGCGCCAGCTCCTCTTGCTCGGCCTCGTCGAGCGCGGCGGAGGTGCCGGCCGTCGCCGGCTCCACGCGCGCCTTGGCCGGCTCGGGCTCGGGCGGCGCCAGACCCATGCGACGCTTGAGCGCCAGCAGATCTTCCTCGGCGCCCTTGGTCTGCTCCAGCTGGTTGAACTTGTGCGCCAGCACGTCGCCCGAGTACTCCTCGTTCAGCTCGGCTTGCGCGGAGGCCTCCGCCTCCATCTGCTCGATCTTGCCCGCCATGCGATCGAACGTCTCGAACGCGCTGGCGTTGCGCAGGCCGCCCATCGTCTCTTGAATGGCCTTCTGCGCCTCGGCGCGCTTCTTCCGCGCGATCAGCAGGTTCTTCTTGCGCTTGGCCTCTTCAATCTTTGAGTTGAGCGCGCGCAGCGCGAGCTTCAGCTGGTCGACCGACGCCTTTTGTTTCTGCCACTGGTCCTTGAACTGCTCGGCCAGTGAATCGTGCTCTTTCTTGCGCGCCAGCGCCTCTTTGGCCAGGTTGTCGTCGCCCGCGCGCACCGCCAGCATGGCGCGTCGCTCCCACTCGGCGGCCGTGGCCAGCTCCTGCTGCGTCTGCTTCTCCAGCTTCTTCTCGTCGGCGATGGAGAGCGCGACCATCTTCTTGGCCTCGCCCAGCTGGTTGGTCATGTCCTACACGATCTGGTTCAGCATCTTCTCCGGATCTTCGGAGCGGCTGATCAGGTCGTTGAGGTTGGATTTGATGAGGGTGGCGAGGCGTTGGAAGAAGCCCATGGCGGTCTCTCGATCTCAGGAGGCAGAAGGGATCATGTTGCGCAGGACCGGTACGTGCTCCCCCAGCGCGACGTCGATATCGGCGAGCACGGCCTCCAGCTCGTTCAAGTCCAAGCTGCTGAGCTCCAGCGCGGAGGCGAGCACGATCAAGTCGCCCTCGAGGCCGTAGGCCGAGTGCACCAGCGCGCTCGCGTTCAGCTCCAGCAGCTTGCGGTACAGCCGCGCCTCCACGGCCGCGTCTCCCCGCGGAGCAGGGCCGACCGCCACTTGGATCACGAGCACGGGCGGGACCAGCCGCAGCGCGACCGGAGGCTGACTCGCCCCCAGCGAGACGACGAACGTGCCGTCGGCGAGCCGCTCGTAGCGGCGCTCCAGACGACTTAGCTGAGCCTCGAGGTCGTCACTACTGCTGATCATGGATCCAAGACTAGTCGGCCGTCCTCTGGCCGACAATGCTCAAGACGGCCGCAATCCTTGCGGATTCAGTCATCCCACCCGCCGGATGGGCGCGCCATCCTTACTGGCGCGCACGGTGACGAGCTCGTCCGGCGGCGGCGCCTCCGGTTGGATCGTGACGTGCTCGAGCGCAAACTCGGCTTTGAGCCGGTCGGCCACGCTGCGGCACACCTCGGTACCGTGCGCGCCGCGCGTGAGCGTGACGTGCGCCGTGAGCGCGTCCAGCTCCTCGGAGATGCGCCACACGTGCAGGTCGTGCACGGAGGCGACGCCGGGCGTCGCTTGGATCGCGCGCTCCACCGCGGCCACGTCGATGTGCGGCGGCGCGGACTCTAGCAAGATGCCGGTCGTCTCGCGCAGCACGCGGTACCCGCCGAGCAGCACCAGGATGGCGATCACGAGCGAAAGCGCCGGATCCAGCCGCATGGCGCCGAACCACAGCGCGCCGATCGCAGCCACGATCGCTGCCACGGAGCCTAGCGCATCCGAGAGCACGTGGAGCAGGGCCGTGCGCACGTTGATGTTGCCCCGACCGCCGCGCATCAGAATCGAGGCGGACAGCAGGTTGACGCACAGGCCCGCGATGGCCGCGTAGAGCATGGGCCGGCCCAGGATCGCCACCGGCTCCATGAAGCGCTCCACCGCCTCGCGCATGATCATGAGCGCGATGCCGAACAGCACGATGCCGTTCACGAAGGCGGCCAGCACCTCGGCGCGCTTCATGCCGTAGGTTCGAAGCTCCGTGCGCGGCCGCTCCGCCATGCGTTGAGCCAGGAGCGCCAGCACCAGCGCGCCGCTGTCGCCCAGCATGTGACCGGCGTCCGCCATCAACGCGAGGCTGCCGCTCACGTAGCCGACGACCGCCTCGACGATCATGAAGCCGAACGTGAGGAGCAGCGCCAGGCTCAGCTGCGTGCGCGGGCTGCCCTTGCCGCCGTGCGCGTGGCCACCGTGACCGTGCGCGTGGCCGCCGTGGCCGTGCCCGCCGTGACCATGACCAGCGACCGGCTTCGCTTGCCCATGCGCGTGGCTGCCGTGGCCGTGACCAGGCGCAAGGCCAGGGGGTTTGCG
>JAEYOT010000173.1 GCA_023411445.1 Pseudomonadota bacterium | reverse complement strand
CGGGGAGAGCCGCTCGAGCGCCAGCATCAGCGTCAACGTCACGTCGTCGGAGACCTGCTCCTGGGCGTCGAAGATCGGCTCCGGCAGCCAGGGGCCCACGTAGCTCTCGCGGCGCCGGCGCGCTGATTTGAGCGCGTCGAGGCAAATGCGCGTGACCGTGCGCGACAAGAACGAGTGCGGGTGATCGACGCTGGCATCGACGCGTTGGTAGCGTAGGAGCGCCTCCTGCACGGCGTCCTCCGCCTCCGCGACCGAGCCGAGCATGCGGTAGGCGAGCCGCACCAAGCGCGGGCGGCTCGCCGCGATCTGCTCAGGATCAAGCTGCGGCACTGGCGGTCGTGGTGGGATGGAGCGCGCGGAAGCCCACTGCGATGCGGTTCCAACCGTTGATGGTGACGATGGCCAGCGTGAGCGCGACGCGCTCCCTCTCGTTGAAATGCGCTGACAGCTCCGCGTACACGTCGTCGGGCGCGTGGGTATCGGCGAGCAGCGTGAGCGCGTCCGTCCACGCCAGCGCGGCGCGCTCCCGCGGCGTGTAGAGCGGAGACTCTCGCCAGGTGCTCAGCAGGTACAGACGCTCTTCACTTTCACCTGCGGCGCGCGCCTCGCGCGTGTGCATGTGGACGCAGTAGGCGCAGCCGTTGAGCAGGGACGCTCGCGTCTTCACCAGCTTGAGCAAGGCGGCATCCAGCCCGCTCGCTCGTACTTTCATTTCGAGGTCCAGCATGGCTTGAAGGAGCTCGGGCGCTGCTTGGTACGGATCCAGTCTCGGTTTCATAGGTGCCTCTCTCTGCCCGCTCGGGGCGTTCGTAGGCACAGACGAGGTAGGGTAGGAGAGTGTGACTTCAGTCGCACCAAGGCCTGCGTTGTTCTGTCGAAACACTCCCGTAGCTTATGTGCGCTGCACGCGAGCCTGGGTCGCGTTGCACTGGTACTTAAACGTCGGCGCGGCGTCAGAGCAGCAGCCGCGCGAGAGCGCGCGAGAATCCCGCGCAGATGCGCATCGAACTTGCACTCTGTTGGGTTGTGACTATGTTGTCCGGCGTGCAGTTTCTGCCGACTCACTGTCGAGCTTGCGGAACCGTAGCGCTCCAGGTGCGTGCCGCGCCTGAGCAGGTGGAGGCCGCCTGTAGCTGTGGCCACTGTGCGCAGGTCGTGCCGGGCCCCAACTTCGGTGAGCACGAGCTCCCGTTGTTCGACTGGCTGGTGGGTGTAGCGCGTCGTGCGCACCTTCGCGCGGCCGAGGCCCAACGCCTGTGCTTGGAGATCGAGACCGGCATCGCGCGCGGTGACCAGCCGGGCACGTTCACGCGCCTGAGCCAGCGCTTCACGGAGCTGAAGGCGCTGGCGCCGCAGCTCGAGGGTTCCCCGGCACGTCTCGCCCGCGCGTTGCGTATGCTGGAGACGATCTGCAACGCGCTCTCCATCCCGGCTCGGTCGATGTCTCTGCCGACCATGCCGGCGGTGCAGCGGCGTGACGCTCACTGAGCGTCGCTAAAACTCGTAGCCTACGACGAGCGTCTGCGCGAGCAGGCCCCAGCCGTCTATGGCGACGAACAAGAGCAGCTTGAACGGCAGGCTCACCTGTGTCGGGCTGAGCATCTGCATGCCCAGCGCGAGCAGCACGTTGGCGACGACCAGATCAATCACCAGAAACGGCAGGTAGATCGCGAAGCCGAGCGCGAAGGCTTCGAGCAGCTCGGTCACCACGAACGCCGGCACGACCACGCTGAAGTCATCGCGGCCGACCGCCTCCTTCTCCCCGGCGGGTCGCGCGGCGCGCGCGATCTCGAAGAACCTGGTGCGCTCTCGCTCCGACGCGTTCTTCTGCAAGAAGCTGCTGACCGGCTCCTTGACGGCCGCCGCCGCGCCGAGCAGCCAGCCTGCCGTTTCCGCTTGCGCTCCGGGCTCCAGCAGCGGCTCCAGCCGGTCGCTGAGGCGCGAGCCCAGCGGAGCCATCGCCAAGATGGTGAGCGCCGCCGCGAAGGCCATGATCACGGTGCTGGAAGGCACGTTCTGTGCGCCGATCGCGCCGCGCACGATCTGCAGCACCGTGGAGATCTTCACGAAGGCGGTGAGCGTCATGAACGCGAACGGCAGCAGCGTGGCCAAGCCCAGGGCCACGATCAGCGTCACCGGCCGCGCGAACAGGTCGGGCGTCGCGGTCACGACGGCGCCCCCGGCTCGGACTCGGGTGGCCTCCGCGCGGCGCGCAAGCCGATGGCCTGCTTCAGGACCGCGGCGAAGCTCTTGGGCTCGACCACGGCTCGTGGCAGCTCACCTTCCGGCAGCTCACCCAGCTTCTGCATGGCCTGTTCGGAGGCGCCCAGAACGTAAACCGTGCCGCCTACGCGCACCAAGTACACCGCGCGCCGGCCATCCAGCGGGAGGCGCGCGACGAGCTCCAGCGGTCCGCTCGCTTTGCCGAGGCCAGCGCGACGCAGCGCGCTCAAGAGCACGACGGACAGCGCCACGATGGCCATCAACGTGACGACGGTCTCGACCACGTAGCGTGCGAGCGGTGTCATGACCGAGCGGAGACTACAACGCAGCCGCGCCGCGCGAATAGGGCCGCTGCCGCCTGCTCGCGCGCCAGCTGACGCACGCGGCGCAAAAACAGTGACGGGAGCAGGGGGCTACAGGCATCTTTAGCGCGGAGGCAGCAGCGCTGATGACCGAAAGTAAATACGCTCCTGGGTTTCGTCTCGATGGCAAGGTGGCGCTGGTGACGGGGGCCAGCCGCGGCATCGGCTACGGGCTGGCCAAGGCGCTGGCCGAGGTGGGGGCGCAGGTGGCGGTCAGCGCGCGGGACGAGCGAGCGCTGGCCGAGCTCTCTGCCAGCATCCCTGGCTCGCTGGTGGTGCCGATGGACATGACTCGCGTGGCGTCCATCCGAGAGGGCGTAGCTCGGGTCGAGCAGCATTTTGGCCGCCTGGATATCCTGGTCAACAACGCGGGCCTCGGCGCCAACCACCCAGCGCTGGAGGTGACCGAGCAAGACTGGGACGAGCTGATGGACGTGAACTTGAAGGGCTTGTTCTTCTGCGCTCAGGCGGCGGCGCGCGGCATGCTCGAGCGCGGCTACGGGCGCATCATCAACATGAGCTCACAAGCCAGCGTGGTCGGCATCGTGGATCACGCGGTGTACTGCGCCAGTAAGGGCGGCGTGAACCAGCTGACGCGCGTGATGGCGCTGGAGTGGAGCAAGTTGGGCGTGACCGTGAACGCCGTGGGGCCCACCTTCATCTACACGCCCGGCACGGCGGAGCGCCTGGACAACCCCGAGTACCGCAAGAACGTGCTGCGACGCATCCCAGCCGAGAAGATCGGCGACATCTCGGACGTGGCTGGCGCCGTGATCTACCTGGCCTCGGATGCGGCCAAGCTCGTCAGCGGCACCTGCTTGCTGGTCGACGGGGGGTGGACCGCGCAGTAGCTGGCGGTCAGGCCGCCGGGCTCTTTGCGGGCACCGGCGGCGTCGTACTGCTGCCCCCCGGTGGTGGTCCGGCGGCTGGCTTCGGCTGCCCCGTTTCTTTCAGGCGTCTGGCGGCCTGCACCATGTGGACGACCTGATCCAGGATTACGGCGACCAAGATCACGGCGCCGACGATGATCCAGTTCCAGTTCGGGTTCAGGCGCCAGATACGCGGGATGCCGTCCGGATCCGTGTACTGGACCTGGAACATGTTGATGCCGTTGTCGATGACTCGCATCATCGAGGCGCCGATCAAGATGCCGAAGATGGTGCCCTCGCCGCCGCGCAGCGAGCAGCCGCCCAGCACGGCCGCGGCGATGGCGTAAAGCTCGTAGGCCACGCCGACCTGCTGCGACATCTGCCCGATGTAGGCCGCGTAGCAGACGCCGGCGATACCGGCGGTGCCGGCCGAGATCACGTAGGTGAGCAGCTCGACCCGGTTCACGTTGATACCCGAGTAGCGCGCTGCGTCGCGGTTACCGCCGATGGCGTAGATGTAGCGACCGAGCACCGTGTAGTGCAGCACGTAGGCGCCCACGGCTGCGACCGCCAGGAAGATCACCAGCGGCCAGCCGATCAGCGGGTCACGGCCGAGGTGCAGCAGGCCGCCGCTGGACAGGTTGAGCAGCGGGGAGTCGCCCATGCTGATCACGCCGCCTTCGACGATCGTCTGCGAGACGCCGCGCAGCAGCAGCATGCCGCCCAGCGTGACGATGAAGGGCTGCAGCTTCAGGCGCGTGATCAGCAAACCTTGCAAGACGCCCACCACCACCGCGGCGGCCAGGGCCACGCTGATGCCGATCCAGAGCGGGTAGCCCAAGCCGCCCGTTTGATCGGACGACAGCCGCGCGATGATCACGCCGGTCAGACCCACCACCGAGCCGATCGACAAGTCGATGCCGCCCGTGATGATGACGAACGCGATACCGATCGCGAAGATGCCGAGCATCGAGATCTGGCGTGTCGTGTTCACGACGTTCGACGCGCTCAGAAAGTCCGAGTTCGAGGTCCAGAGCGCGATGCACATCAGCACCAGCGCGATCAACATTCCGAGCTCACGCCTCATGACGCCGCCACACTGCTTTCCCCGGTAGCTTCGGGCTTACCGGTCATCAAACCTGCGATCGCGAGCTGCGTGAGCTCGTGCCGCTCGAGCACTCCTGTGAGCCGCCGCTCGTGCATGACCACGACGCGATCGCTCATGCCGATCGTCTCTTCCATGTCCGAGCTGACCATCAGGATGGTGATGCCTTGGTCGGCCAAGTCGGCCATGTGCCTGTAGATTTCGGCCTTGGCGCCGACGTCGATGCCGCGGGTAGGCTCGTCCAGGATCAGCACCTTGGGGGACATGGCGAGCCACTTCGCCAGCACGACCTTCTGCTGGTTGCCGCCCGAGAGGTTGACCACCGCTTGCTTGATGGACGGCGTCTTGGTGCGCAGGCGCTTCACGCCGTTCTCCGCGACGGCCTGCTCGGTCTTGCGGTCCAGCCAGCCGAGAGGGGCGTAGCTCGACACGTTCGGCAGCGAAGTATTTTGCGCCACGGACATCGGCAGCACCAGGCCGTGTCGCTTGCGATCTTCCGGCGCCAGGTACACGCCTGCGTCGATCGCGTCCCGCGGCCTGCGCGGTGTGTACGGCTTGCCGTCGAGCTTCATCTCGCCGGAGAGGGCGGGCGTGACACCGAAGATGGCCTCCATCAGCTCGGTACGACCTGCGCCGATCAGGCCTGCAAAGCCCAGGATTTCGCCCTTGCGGGCGCTGAAGCTGAGGCGCTCCGGCGAGCCGGGCACGACCACGTCCTTCACCTCCAGCATCGTTTCGCCGAAGCCGCGCTCGCGCTTCTCTGGGAAGTACTGGTTGCTGAGCTCACGGCCGACCATGAGCGCCACGACCTTGTCGTGCGTGGCCTCTTCTCTCGTCAAATCCCCGACGTAGCGGCCGTCTCTGAGCACGCTGATGCGATCGGACAGATCGAACACCTCTTGCATGCGATGCGAGATGTAGATGATGCCGATGCCGTCGGCCTTGAGCTGACGGATGATCTTGAACAGCTGCTCGGACTCCGCGCTGGCCAGCGAGGAGGTGGGCTCGTCCATGATGATGATGCGAGCCTGGGTGGACAGCGCCTTGGCGATCTCCACCATCTGCATCTGCCCGGCCGTGAGCCGCGACACGGGCGTGGTGACCGGCATGCGCAAGCCCACGCGCGCGATCAGCTCTGCCGCGCGCGCGTTCATCTTCGGGCGGTTGAGGGGGCCGAACAGGCCGCCTTTCACGCCCTCGTTGCCGAGGAAGATGTTGGACGTGATGTCCAAGTTGGGCGCCAGCATCAGCTCCTGATGGATCAGCGCGATGCCTTGAGCCTTGGAGTCCTTCACGCCATCGAGCACGACGGGCTTGCCATCGATGAAGATCTCCCCCTCGTCGGGCGGCTGCACGCCGCCCAAGATCTTCATCAGGGTGCTCTTGCCGGCCCCGTTTTCACCCATCAGCGCCAGCACTTCGCCGGCCCTGAGCGAGAGCGACACGCCCTGCAGCGCCACCACGCCGGGGAAGCGCTTGGTAATGCCCCGCATTTTGAGCAGAAACGGGGTTGCGCTGGGAGAGTCCTCGCTCATGGCCGGTCAGTGCCTTCCTCAGGTGCTACTGCACCGACTTCTTCATGGCCGTGATCTCGGCCTTGAAGGAGTCCACGTTCGACTTGTCGATCACGGTGACGCCCGTGTCGAGGATGCCGTTGGGCGGTAGCGCCTTCTTCGTCTCCTCGTTCTTGAGCGCGAGATCGTGCATCCACTTGGCCGACAAGTAGCCGAACTGGAAGGGCTTCTGCACCACGGTTGCCTCGATCGTGCCGGACTTGATGGCGTCGAGCGTGGCTTCGTCCTCGTCGAACACCGCCGCCTTGATCTTGCCCTGCTTGCCCAGACCCTCGATCGCCGCGGCGATGGCGGGGCCGTTGTAGTTCCACAAGCCGACGACCAGGTTCAGGTCCTTGTGGGCGTTGATGATGTCTTCCACGTTGGAGCGGGCCTTGGCGCGGTCCGTGTTGTCCTCGCGCTTGTCCACGATCTCGATCTTCTTGTCCTTGATGGCGGCCTCGATACCGGCCAGGCGCTGCGCTGCGTTGTCCGCCGCGAGGGTACCGACGAACACGGCGATCTTGCCGCCGTCCGGCAGGATTTGGGTGATGCGCTCACCGAGCGCCTTGCCGGCCTCGAAATTGTTCGTACCGATGTAGAGCAGGCGCTTGGACTTGTCCGCGTCCGAGTCGAACGTGATCAGGTTGGTCTTCTCTGCGACCTCGTTCAGGATGCGCAGCTGATCCTTGGGAGCGATCACCGACACGGCGATGGCGTCGTAGCCCTGGCTGGCGAGGTTCTGCAGGATCTGGTTCTGGTCCTCAGGCGTGCCGTTGGGCGGCATCTTCATGTCGACCTGGACCTTCGCTTCCTTCTCGTACTTGCGGAGGCCAGCCTCGGCGATCTTCCAGAACTGGCTCGGGTTGTTGGTGACGAAGGCGAGCTTGACGATCTTGGTCCCGGTCGCAGGCTCTCCGGAGGAGCTAGACCCGCCGCTCTTGGCGCTGTTGTTGCATCCCAGCGCGCCCATGAGCGGGAGGGCCATCAGCAGCAGACCGAGTTTTCCGAGAGTTCGCTTTGCTTTGTTCATGTCGCCAACAGTCCTTGGGGGTTGAGTGACTAGTCCTCGGTGCGGGTGATCGACTTTCTCTATCCGACGGGCGACCACCTAAAGTCTTTGAGGGCCACCGAAGCCTCCGCCGTCAGCTGACGGTGAGAGACCTCACTGAGAAGCGGCGCCAGCAGCGCGTTCTGGCCAGTTGATGGCAGAACCCCGGCGCGTCCATACACTTTTCGCCAGGGCAGCCGCGCTGGGCCTCACGACGCCAAGGCTGCTAGCTGCCAGCTTTCGCAAAAGCAGCCGGGCGGCACCCTACCAGCGCTGGTTGCCTGAATCTAGCGCAAAGGCCGCCATTTCTATTCGTAAGGGTTATTGTCCTAACAGGCGGCGCCCGGCCTTGACTCTGCCCGCGACCGCGCAAGAACCACGTCCGTGCGGCGCCTGACGTTGATCGAGGAGCACCAAGCGGCGCTCCGGAGCTGCCGTCGCTGCCCGGGCATGCACCAGCCCGTCGTGGTTGGGCCGCCCGTGCTCTCGCGGATCCTGCTCGTGGGTCAGGCTCCGGGGGACCGTGAGCCGGCCATTGGGCGGCCGTTCGCGTGGACGGCGGGCAAGCAGCTGTTCAAGTGGTTCACGACGCTTGGCGTGGACGAAGCGCGCTTCCGCGAGCGCGTTTATATGGCGGCAACCTGCCGCTGCTTTCCGGGCAAGAACCCGACGGGAGGCGATCGCGTGCCGTCGAGCGCCGAGGTCTTGGAGTGCCGGCCCTGGTTGGAGCGGGAGCTCGAGCTGCTGGCGCCGCGCTTGATCTTGCCGATCGGTCGGCTGGCGATCGAGCAATTCTTACCGGCCAAGCCGCTCGTCGAGCAGATCGGTCGCTCTCAGGTGATCGCGCGCGGCCGGCGCCGGATCGACGTCATCGCTCTGCCGCACCCGTCCGGTGCGTCCACCTGGCCCCGCACGGAGCCGGGCAAGAGCCTCACCGCGAAGGCGCTGCAGCTGGTCGGCGCGCACCCCGCTTGGCGCGACACCTTCGGCTAGGACGACGTCAGCCGGGGTACCAGATCACGCGCGGATCGTCGGGGGCCCGCCGGTAGTCGAAGGCCGCATCGGTCAGCTTGCCGAGGTCGTACTCGGGGCGCCAGCCGAGGATGAACTTGGCTTTGGTGTTGTCGAGCCAGGTGGAGTGGTACGGGGTCTTGATCGGCACGCCCTCCAAGCCGCGCGTGCGCTTCAGGTACGCCGCGAGCTCGGCGTAGTCCACCGGCTCGTCCATGCACACGTTGAAGGTTTGCTGCTTGGCCTTCGGGTTGTTCAGTGCTGCCAGGATGGCTGAAATCAAGTCATCCACGTGCACGAAGTTGCGCTTCACGGGCACGCCGTCAGGATCGAGCATGATCGGGACGGCGCCCGTCTTCACGTAGCTCTCGGCTTGCTCGCGCGTGACCAGATCTCGCCAGCGCGGTCCACCGAACACGTCGTCGCCGAAGGACAGCTGGTACTTGAAGTCGTCCTTCTCCATGATCCACGGCGCGCGCAAGCAGCAGCCATTGAGCCCGTACTGGATGTAGTACTGCTCCAGCATCACCTCCTCGAGCACCTTGGAGAGCGCGTAGCAGCCCGGGTAGGCGCTGTGTTTCTGCTGCTCGGTGACCGGAACCGGGTGCGGGTAGAAGAAGTGGCCCATGCCGGCGTCGCCACCGACGAGCAAGAACTGCTGAAACGTCGTGCTGGTGCGAGCCGCCTCGAGCAGCCAGAACATGCCCTTGACGGCCACGTCCATGATGCTCTCCGGCGTTTCCTTGCTGGTCGCCAGGTGCAGCAGGTGCGTCACCCCGGACATGGCTTCGTCCACCACCGCGCGGTGCTCGATCGAGCCGCTGGTGACTTCGAGCCGCGGCCCCGGCGTGAGCTTGCGGTTGTGACACAGCGCCCGAATCGTGAAGTTTTCGAAGCGGGGATCGGCCAAGAGCCGCCGAATAAACACCTGGCCGACCTTGCCGGCGGCTCCGGTGACGAGGATGCGCTGCGTTGTCATCGCGCTGTTAATGAGCCTAGCCGCCTCCTGCCTTGCTGAAACGTGCGGCGCCAGCGAAAAGAGCGGAGCCTTTGCAGGCTTGGCCTGCCAAGCCGGGGAGCCGGAGCCGGAGCCGGGGCGCGGGGCTGCCGGTGCCGGGCGGTCGGTCGTTTTTTGAGCGGGGAAGGGGGCCGAGCGCCTCTTAGAGCAATGGGTGATCCGCCAACAGGGGGAGGAGCGCGATGTCGATGCGAAAGAGGCAGGGGGTCTGGCTGGTGGCGGGGG
>JAEYOT010000082.1 GCA_023411445.1 Pseudomonadota bacterium | reverse complement strand
GGCCCGGGCGCCCTTTCCGCTCGGCGCGCCCGCCTCGGCGCCCCATGCTAATACCGGCGTCGTGCCGACAGCGTCTGGAACCAACGAAACCGACGAACCGAACGTGCGAGCCGAGAGCGCCTGAGCTTGAGGCGGCGCGCGCTGCTCTGGGCCGGACTCGCGCTGGCGTGCCGCAACGACGACACGCCACCGATCCGCATCGTGCTCGGCCCTGCGCCGGAGGACGAGGTCTCGCTCGTCCCGCGCGCAGCGCTGGCGGAATACATCGAGGTGAGCCCGAGCGAGACGCACCTGCTGCTCCGCTTCAGCTCGAGCGCGCGGGACTGCGAGGGCGTCGCCCCGCCGGAGCCCGACGCGGTGACGCTGTCCGTGCGTATCCTGCTGGCCCAGGGCGAACGACTGGAGCCCGGCAGCTTCCCGCTGCTGTCCGGCAGCGATGCCAACGGGGTCAGCCACGCGACGTCGACCGTGAAGCTGAAGGGGCGCAGGCGTGAGCTGCTACCTGGGGGAAGCGTCGAGCTCGGCGCGCTCGATCTGAACCCGGAGGGCTCCGTCGAAGGCACGCTCAAGCTCGAGTTCCCCGGTGACCACCGGGCGCCCGCCACGCGCGTGTCGGGGCGTTTCAAGGCCTATTTTTGCCGAATCAACCGGCTCCGCTAGCGTGGTAGCGTCCCGGCAGGGATGGCTGGATGACCCGCTACAAGCTGAGCCTGCGCACCAAGATCGTCGCCACTATCATCGGAGTAACGCTGATCGTCGTGATCGGGGGGGCCTGGAAAGCGGCAGAGCAGGTGCGCGCGGCCGAGCGCGGTTTCATGCTGGAGCGGCCCCTGAAGCGCTACGTGGACACGCTCGCGCAGATCGGCAGCGCCGAGTACGCCGTTACCCGCCTGATCGCGGCCGATCCAGGGCTCTCGGCGGCCTTGCAGGCGGGTGACGCCGCGGCCTTGGCGGACGCCGCGCAGCGCATCGCCGACGTGCTGCAGAGCTCCACGCTGCCGGACCTGTTCGTGGTCTCGGATCTGAGCGGCAAGGTGACCAGCCTGCCGAGCATCAAGGCGCCGAGCGAGGTCGAGTGGCGCAGCTCCCGCCTGTTTCAGGATCTGCGCGACGGCCGCCAGGTCCGCGCCCGCTTCGGTGAGCTGGGCGGCCAGGGCTATCGCGTGTCCGGCGCGCAGATCAAGAGCGGAGACCGGCCGCTCGGCGCCGTGCTGTTCGCCACCAGCTTGGATCGCTCGCTGAAAGAGACCATCTCGCGACAGGGCAACATCGAGCCGGGCAAGGAGCACCGCCTGGCGCTGGCGCTCGGAGAACGGCAGATCGTCGCGGCTTCGGTGCCGCGCGAGGCGTGGCCGGAGCTCGGCGCTGCGATCCAGCGCGCCACCGTGCTCGAGGAAGATGGCCGGCGCTTCGACGTGCTGGAGCTGCGCGACAAAGAGAAGGACGAGGTCAAGCAGTTCGACTACGCCAAGCTCCCGGTTTACGGCTACTCCGCCGGAGCGGATCCCGACTCCGTCCCGTTCGGCAATCTGTATCTGTACCGCGACCACGTGCGGGCCAGCGACCAGAAGCTGGACGAGCGCTTCGTGGGCCTGATGCTGGTGCTGGGCTTCGCCCTGCTGCTCTCGGTCGTGATGGGCTTCTTCTTGGCGGTGCAGATCACGCGACCGTTGCGGCGCTACATCGTCGCGACGGAGGAGCTGGGGCGCGGCCAAGGCGACCTGAGCCGCCGCTTGGAGGTGGACGGCAACGACGAGCTTGGCACGCTGGCGACCAACCTGAACCGCGTGTTCGCCAAGATCCACAGCCTGGCCGCCGCCGTGCAGCGCTCGGCGTTTCAGGTCAACGCCTCGAGCGGCGCCATCTCCAGCATGAGCCGCAAGACGCTGGAAGGCGCCAAAGAGCAGGCGTCGAAAATCACGAGCTCGACCGCCGCCGTCACCGAGCTCTCGAGCTCCATCCAGCAGGTGGCAGAGAACGCCGCCGAGGCGACGCGCACCGCCAAGCAATCCGGGCAGGCGGTCACGCGCGCCATCGAGCGGCTCCAGCAGATCCGCAAGAGCGCGGAGGAAGCCGCCCAGCGCATCGGCGCTCTGGGCGAGTCGGGTAAGCGCATCGGCAACATCGTGGAGGTGATCCGCCAGATCAGCGAGCAGACCTCGATGCTGGCCCTGAACGCCGCCATCGAAGCGGCCCACGCCGGCGAGCACGGGCGCGGCTTCGCCGTGGTGGCGGACGAGGTCAGCTCGCTGGCCAAGCGCACCGGGCAGAGCGCCAAGGACATCGAGGACCTGATCGCCACCATCCGCGATCAGACCGGCGAGGCGGTGCAGAGCATGCAAATCGGCACCCGGGAGGTCGAAGAAGGCACCACGCTCGTCGAAAGGACGCTGGCGGACCTGAAGACCCTGATCAGCGTGATTGACGACACGGCGGCGGCGGTGCAAGAGCAGGCCATCGCATCCGACGAAATCGCCCGCAACATGGACGCCGTGCAGCGCATCGCCAGCTCGGTCGTGACCTCCAGCGAGAGCGCCGTCACCGAAGGTGAGCGGCTGCAAGCGCTGGCGGACGCGCTGGAGCAAAGCGTGCGTGGCTTCAAGATCGACCCGGAGCGGGTCGCGCTGGACGAAGCCGAGCTGAAGGCGCTCCCCGAGCACCGCGCATGAAATTGTCTTCGCCCAAGCCGTCCCCCTCCCCCTCACTGCGGCTGCTGAGCGCCGCGCTGCTCACGCTCGCCGCTGCTGCTGCCTGCGGCGACGACGAAGCGCCCCCCGCGCCCCAGCCGGACTTCGGTGTCAGGATTGCCTCGCTGGATGGCGCTTCGCCTGAAGCCGTGACGCTGCGCTGCGACGGCACGCTGGCCGTGGCGGTCGCGATCACCACCAGCATCGATAAGGTGACGTTCAAGCTCAGCCCGGCCGACGCCTGCGGTCAGTCCAAGCGCTGCGGCTACGTGCGTGTGGAGGGGCTCAACGCGAGCGGCGAGGTGCTGAGCCAGGTGGACAGCGTCACCACGCAGGCGGTGCTGGAGCTGGCGAGCGACGAGCGCGACGAGCTGGCGCGCATCCGGGTCTCCCTGATCCGCGGCTTGGATCAGACCACGCTGATCAATCAGGACGGCGCCGAGGTAACGAGCGAGATCACGCCCGACATCGCGCTGGAGCCTGACTGCGACGCCGCACCGGGCGCAGGCGGCCAAGGCGGCGCAGGCGCTGGAGGTGAAGGCGGCCTGGGTGAAGGCGGCCTGGGCGGCGCGGCAGCGGGCGCTCCCTCGGGGGGCGCGGGCGGGGCCGGCGGCAGCGAGACGGCAGGTGCGCCAGGTTTGGGCGGCGAAGGCGGCCAGCCCAGCGAAGGCGGCGCGGCCGGCCTGGGTCAGGCGGGCCTCGGCGCCCCCTGAGCCACCCGCTCTACGGATGTACGAAGATGACCGTGCCGGTCAGCTTCTGCCGCACCGAGTGCCAGCCTTCCGGGAGCTGCGGCTCGGTGAAGAAGAACAGGCGCCGCGCGTCCTCCGGCGTGAGGTTGATGCAGCCGTGGCTCTTGGGCGTTCCGAAGCGATCATGCCAATACGCGCCGTGCAGCGCGTAGCCCTGCTCGAAGTACTGCACGTACGGCACGTCGCGCAGCTCGAACTCCTCGCCCGCTTCGTCGGAGGACATGGTCGACGTGACGTGCTTGGTGTGCACGCGGAAGATGCCGCGCTTGGTGGCCTTGCTCGTCTCCGGATCCTCCAAGCCTGACTCACCCGTCGAGATCAGGGTGGCGTACACGGGACGCGTTCCATCGTAGGCCACCAGGGTTTGCTTGGTGATGTTCACGTCGAACCAGCGCTCACCGTTCTTGCCCCAGGCCGGCATCTTCTTGGCCGGGTCGAGCCGCGAGGCGTCCTGATCGGAGATGTACAGGCCGTCGGCGGTCTCGAAGTGGAGGCGCTTCTGGAAGAACTTCTGCTTGCCGGTCAGCTTCAGCGCTGCCCAATACGGCGCCGGTCCGGCGTCGCTCAGCTTGCCGCCTTCGTAGCGCTTGAGCTTTGCGTTTTCACGGCGCACGAACGCAAACGGAAAGTCGATTTCGCGCCCGATCTCCACGCCGCGGCGCTCCGAGCCTTGGATGGGGCGCAGGCGATCGGTCGGCACCACGTCTAGATCCGTCGTCACGCCGTAGCGACGGCCCTCGAACAGCAGCGTTTGCAGCAAGGACAGGCCCTGGCGCGGCTTCATGTGTCCGCTCACGAGCTCCGTGCCGTGGTCGGTCTGACCGTGAGGCGTCGGCAGGCTGCGCTCGCCCACCAGAAAGGGCGGCAAGGGGTCGCTCTGACGGCCTTCCCACGCCGCTCGCGCGTCCGGCGGCGCGCCGCCGCGCAGCCACACGTGCTGGGCGTAGCTGGCGCCGATTTCGCCGGGCGCCGCCAGCCAGCCGGTCATGCGCTCTTGCAAGTCGGACTCGGCTTGCTCCGCCTCGGCGCGGGTGGGTAGCCGCGTGTAGAGCGGCCCAGGACGACGCACGGTGCCGTAGATGTAGGGCAGCCGCTGGCCCAGGTCCGGCGTCTTGCCGCGGTACGCGACCACAACCGGATCCTTCTCGTTCAAGGTAGCGGCACCCTCCGAGCAGACGAAGCCGCGTGGGGCGACTGGCAGCCAGCCGGCGGGGCAACCTTGGTTGCCGGCGCTGCCGCCCGTCACGGTCAACGCGCTGCCCGCGCGGAAGTAACCCAGACGCTCGGAGTCTCGGCTCGGCTGCTCGTGGATCCAGGTGCGCAGCGAGCGCGCATACAGCAAGCGGCCGCTCGGCGCCGGCCCGCGCTCTAGCGTGCCATCCAGCTTCACGGTCGTGGGCGACGCTGGCTTGAGCTTGGCGGCAGCGCTGGGCGGCGCGGACGCCGCCACGTCACTCACCACGGAGGCGCTCGGAGCAGCGCTCGTCACGGCGCCCGGCGCTGGCTCAGACCGGGAGCAACCGATCAGGGCGCTTCCGGCGGCAAGGACCGCACAGAACCGTCGTCGATGCATGCTGCTAGGTCGGACATGGCACGACGTGCACGGCGCCCGCAAGAAATCGTCAGCTCGGCAGCTCTCATAGCGCGGATAGTCGATACTTTCGGCATCCTCGCCTGGAGTCGCTGACAATTTGCCTCAACGTGCGGTCGTCAGCGCGCCAAACCGCATGAAAAATTGCGCGCTGGCGGGCGAACTTGTTGCGTCTTTCCGAACTCGGCCTATGTTCGGCGTCGGTTGTCCCTGCGTTCACCTAGTCGGAGCGCCGCGCCCTTGGCTGCGGCCGGAATGATGTGCTTGGGCCTGGTCCCGACCCTCGGCGGACCGGACGAGCCGCTGCATTGGTTGATGACGGCCGCCATGACCGGCTTTGGGGGGCTGCTGCTCGCGCGCCACCGCTTGCAGCAACGCGAGCCCGAGCTGGCCGAGGTTTCACCCACCGCCGCGCGGCACGCAGGTCGTGCGGTGCTGTGGATCACCGGCATCAGCGCCGTGCTGGTCCTGGGCATCGTGGCGCGCCAGGGCCTGCAAGGCGGGCCGATCGGGGCGCTGTCTTTGATCATGCCGCTGGTAGCGCTGGTGTGGCTGGGCTCGCTCGGGCTCAAAGCGTTGCGAGCTCGCAGCGAGAGCGCTGAAGCGGCCACGCTGGAGCGCCCCTCGCGCTTGCCACAGTGGGAGCGGCTGTCGTCACCACCACCGAGCGCGCCCCCGGCGGGCCCGAGCAGCCATGTGAGCGCATGAAGCGGCTCGCGCTGGTGTCGGCGGCCGCCGTGCTCGTGCTAGCGGCAGCGGCGCCCACACTGGCCGAAGCGCCGCCTCCTCCCAGCGCGGGCCCCACGCCAGACGCGCGGCAGCGGGTGCTCGATGAGCTGAGGCGCCTCGGGCTCCCCGTGCC
>JAEYOT010000039.1 GCA_023411445.1 Pseudomonadota bacterium | reverse complement strand
CCGATGCCGCAGTTCGGGTGACACCCGCACTTGAGCGCCCCAAACTCCGAGCTAGCGCCCTGCATCAAGTCCACCACGTCACTGAACGGGTTCATTGCCGATAGCGGGAACCAGTCGCGCATGGGCTCCGTGGCGCCGAGCTGATCGTGGATGTCGTGGGCGAGGTGGCTCAACGTGTAGCGCTGGGCCAAGCGCTGCTCCAGCGAGATATCCTCATCGCGCCCGGTGAAGCTGACCGGCTGGAACGACACGACCGTCACCTTGTCGGCGTTGTCGATGGCAAACTGCACGATCGGACCGACCTGGTCGTTGTTCACGCCGTTCACGACCGTCACGACCAGCACCACGTCGATACCGGCGGCAGCTAGGTTCTCGATCGCGCGCAGCTTCACGTCGAACAGGTTGCCCACCTTGCGGTGGCTGTTCGCTTCGTTGGTGACGCCGTCGAACTGCAGGTAACACAGGCGCAAACCGGCGCGCTTGGCCTGATGGCAAAACTCCGGATCTTGCGCGAATTTGATGCCGTTCGACGCGCACTGCACGCAAAAGTAGCCGACCTCACGCGCGTACGAGATGGCCTGCAGAAAATGCGGGCTCAACGTCGGCTCTCCGCCGGAGAACTGCACGGACAGCTGGCGGCGCGGCTTGATGCTCAAGCTGTCGTCCAAGATCTTCTGGATATCCTCCCAGGTGAGCTCGTGGACGAAGCCGACCTGATTGGCGTCCATGAAGCACGGATCGCACATCATGTTGCAGCGGTTCGTCAGGTCCACCGTGAGCACGGCGCCGCGGCCATACTTGATGGAAGACGTGCCGTGCTCACGCAGCGGGCTCTTCGGCGCCAGGTAGTCCCGCCCCGGGAACAGCCGCTCGATGCGCGCCAAGAACGCCGGGTCGATGCTCATGACGTCTTCGAAGCGCCCGTGCTTGGGGCACTCCTTGACCATCAGCACGCGCCCGTCCTGCTCCACGATCTGCGCCGGGATCTCGCCGGGGTTACTGGCGATGAAGGCGGCGAGGTCCTGCTCGCCGCCCAGCACCTTGGCGCGAGCCTCCTTGGTGCAGTCCGGACAGAGCGAGTCCGTCGTGCGCGGCCAACCCAAGGTGGGAAATGTCCGCTCTCGCTTGCGGATCAGTGGCGCTGGGGCCCATTTCGGTTGGATCGGCTCGGCTTCACGCCGCTCTGCATACCGCTCCAGCAAGGGCCATAGCATGTTGGCCGCTGTCGAAGCAGCCTTTCCAGCCTTGAGACCTATCTGCTGCCAAGCACGCGTCATTCGCGCGGAGCATACACCTAACGCCAGCCGGGGGAAGGTGGCCGGCGCGCCGCAAACGTCGCGAGAATGACACGACTTTTCCAATTCTGCCTCACAGCGCAGACTTGCGCCGAGGCCAAACTGGATAAAAGACTGAGCCATCTGATGGATCTGAACGAGCCGCTGGTCGTCGCCAGCGACGTGCACTTGGAGCATGAAGGATCCGAACGGAGCGCGGAACGGCTCGCTCGCCTGTTCGAGCTGCACCCGGGCTACGAGGTGCTGCTGGCAGGGGACGTGTTCAACTTGTCAGTGGATCGCCCGAGCCGCGATCCGGCCGAGTCCGTCCAAAGCATCGTGGGCCGCTACCCAGCGCTCACCGCGGCGCTCGGCCGACACCTGGCAGCCGGTCACGCCCTCACCTTGATCAGCGGGAACCACGACGCCGGAGTGCTCGCCCGCGGCACGCGCGAGCGCTTGCTCGCGCTGTGTGGCGTCGGTGAAAACGCGCGGCTCAGCATCGAGCCGTGGTTCGTGCGCCGCGGCGGCCTGCACGTGGAGCACGGGCACGTCTACGACCCAGACAACGCGCCCGCGCACCCGCTGGCGGCTTGGTCGCCGGAGACGGAGCCGCTGGGCATCTCGCTCACGCGCCGCTTCCTGTCACCGAACGACGCCTTCGCCTTCGCCCACGCACACCACACGACGCCGCTTCAGGGCTTGAAGCGCACCTTCCGAACGTTCGGCGCCCGCGCGCCCTGGCTGGTGTTGGACTACTTCCTCACCTCGGGCCGGCTGACGGCGGAAGCCGCAGTGCCCGAGCGCTTGAACGCGGAGAAGGCGCGCGGTAGCGCTGCCAGCGCGGCGTTCGCCGCGAAGAACGGCGTGACGGCGGCCACGTTGAGCGAGCTGCTGGAGCGCCTGCCCCGCCCCACGCACGAGCGCTTCGGGGACACCTTTCTTCGGCTGTACTACGACCGCGTGCTGGCCACGCTCGGCATCGTCGCGGGCGGCGCGCGCTTGCTCGCTGGCGGGCTGGGCGGAGGTGCCTTGGCGCTGGCTTCGGCCCTCTACCTGCGCGCTTCCTTGCAGCAAGGCGTGGATCGCTATTCCAACCTGCCGGTCAAGCGCCTTTACGCGGGCGCTGAGCTGGTGCGCGCGGTCACGGGCGCGGAGCTGGTCGTGTTCGGACACACGCACTGCGAAGATCACGCCGAGGGCTACATCAACTCGGCCTCGTTCACGTACACGCAGCGCCGCGGCTCGCCGTACTTGCATGTAGCGCGCGAGCAAACGGTCGAGCGCCGCGAGCTATCGTGAGCCGCTAACGCACCGAGAAGCCTACGAAAATTCGTTCAGCACGCGAACGCTTGTATACTGGAGGTTCTTAGACGGAGCCTAACGTGAGTAGCTTTTCAGCGCAGGGAAAACTCGTCGCGGCCGCGGTGTACGCGCTGCTCGCCATCGGCCTGGCTAGCGCGTGCGGTGGCGCCGAGTTCACCACCGAGGGCGGCAACGACCACAGCGGCGGCAACGGGAACGAGGGCGGCACGACCAGCGTCGGCATCGGCGAGCGCTGCACCGGCACCAAAGACTGCGACGACGACGAGCCGTGCACCCTCGACTACTGCGGCGCAGACGGCACCTGCAAGGCTTCGCCCAAGTGCGGCGGCGGTCAGAAGTGCTGTCCCGGTGGGGACTGCGCAGAGTGCTGCGAGGACTCCGACTGCGACGACGGTATCGCCTGCACCACGAACACCTGCTTCCTGGGACAGTGCATGTTCGTGCCGGACGACTTGGAGTGCCCGGCCACGCAATACTGCTCGACCTCCGCGGGCTGCCGACCGAAGCAAGCCTGCAACCTGGTGGAGGGTGAGGACATCGCCGTGGTGTGCGACGACGATAGCCCGTGC
>JAEYOT010000032.1 GCA_023411445.1 Pseudomonadota bacterium | reverse complement strand
TGCCAGCAGCGAGCGCTCGCGGACCCACCTGCGCATCGGGCGGCTGCTGCTCGCCGCGGCGGGCGACGATGGCCCGAGCGAAGACCAGCTGTTCGAGGTCGTGGCGCAGCTCAACCTCGGCCGTGAGCACGTGACGGACAGCGCCGAGCGGCACCGCATCGCTCGCCTCAACCTGGCTGCGGCCAAGCGCGCGCTCTCGGCGGCCGCGCACGCCTCGGCGGCGCAGCTGGCCCTCACCTGCGTGGAGCTGCTGGGAGCGCAACCCTTCGCCGCCGACTACGAGGCGAGCCTGCAAGCTCATTTCACCGCGGCCGAGGCCTCGTATCTGCTGCACGACGAGCCGCGCGCGCTGGAGCTGATCGACGTCATCGAGGCAAACGCAAAGAACGTGCTCGATCGCGTGCCGGCGCGAAACCTGAAGGCGACCATCATCACCAACCAAGGCCATCCGCGCGAAGCCACGGCCATCAGTGTGGAAACCTTGGCGCTGCTCGGACTGAGCCTGCCGAACGTGAACGATCCGGCGGCCATCGGCGCCGCCGTGGGCGAGGAATTCGGCGCGTATCAAGCGGCGCTCGGCCCGCGCGACGTCGCCACCCTGCACGACCTGCCGGCCATGACTGAGCCGGCCAAGCTGGCGCTGGCAGCCACCTTGGCCGGCGCGCTGCCGTCGGTGTTCCAGTGGAACCACGGCATGATGGTGGTGATGGTGCTGAAGGCCGTGCGGCTAGCGCTGGATCACGGCACCGCGCCCATTTCGCCGTTCTTTTACGCGCAGTACGGCATCGTGCACCACGTGGTCACGGGCGACGCAGTGCGCGCGCACGAGTTCGGCCTGCTAGCGCTCGCGCTGGCAGAGCATCCGCAACACGCCGCGGCGCGCGGCGGTGTGGAGTTCATTTACGCCGAGTTCTTGGCGCCGTGGGTTCGACCGCGCAGCGAGTGCACCGTGCACTTCAAGCGCGGCGTGGACTCGGGGCTGGACGCGGGCGATCGCCTCCACGCCGGCTACTGCTTGGCGGTGGGGTTAGCCGAGGCGCTGTACGCCGGCCAGAGCTTGTCGGAGCTGCAGGCGCAGATCCCGAGCGGGCTCAAGGCGCTCAGCGAGCACGGCGACGTGCTCAATCACCTGCTGCTGCAGATCGTCGAGCGCGGCATCGCGTGCCTGCAGGGTGAGACGCCCACGCCAGCGTCGCTGGACGGTGAAGGCTTCTCGGAGCAGCAGTTCGAAGCCGAGGGGCCGCCGCCCGTGCAGGCTCACTACGGCGTCATCAAGGGCATGCTGCGCTTCTTGTTCGGCGATCCGGCGGAAGCGCTGCGCATCACCGAGAAGATTCAGCCTCCGCCGGGCGTCGTGTTCAAGGTGGATTACGTGTTTTTCCACGGCATGGCGTGCGTGGAGCTGGCGCGCTCGGCAGGCCCCGAAGGCCGCGCCGCGCTCTTGGCCAAGGCCGACGCGGATCTGGCCAGCTTCGAGCCCTGGGTGCGCGTCGCCAGCCGCAACTTCTCCGGTCTGCAGCAGCTACTGCGAGCGGAGCTGCACGGCGTGCGCGAAGAGACGGCCGCCGCGCTGGACGCCTACGAGCGCGCCGTGGACGCCGCCGCGGACTCCGGCGCCCGGCACTACCTGGCCCTGGCCCACGAGCGAGCGGGGCGCTTTCACCTGCGCGCTGGCCGCATGCACCTAGCGCAGCTGCACCTGCGCGCCAGCTTTCACGAGTACGAGCTATGGGGCGCGACCGGCAAGCTGCTCTCTCTGCAGCGTGAGCTCGCGGTGCTGGTGGCGGCCGAGCCGCGCGCTCGGGACTTCGACAGCACGGCAGAAACGATCGGCCTGGGCAGCGCCAGCGGCGGTAGCCAGCTGGACCTGCAGTCCGCCATGCGCGCCGTGAGCGCCATCGCCAGCGAGATTCGCTTCGAGCCGCTGCTGCACCGCCTCACGCAAATCCTGCTGGAAAACGCCGGGGCGACGCGCGGCGTGCTGCTGCTGGCCGAGCAGGGCGAGTTCGCGGTGCGGGTCGCGCTGCGCGTGCAAGCCGAGCAGGTCATCGCCGAGCCCAACTTGCAGGACGTGGAGCGCGCCCTCGCCTCCTCCGTCATCCGCTACTGCGCCAGGACGCTCGAGTCCGTGGTGGTCAATGACACGGCGGACGACAACCGCTTCGCTCAGGACGAGCGCGGCGAGGCCAAATCCATCGCGTGCCTGCCGCTCGTGCATCAAACACAGCTCGTCGGCATTCTCTACCTGGAGAACGACACCGCCGTTGGCGCCTTCCAGGCCGCGCGGGTGGAGCGACTGGAGTTCTTGGCCGGTCACGCCGCGGTCTCGCTGCAGAACGCGCGACTTTACGCCGAGCTGAAAGCCGCCAACGACAACTTGGAGCGCCGGGTGCAAGAGCGCACCCTCGAGCTATCCGAGCGCAACCAGGACATGCGCCGGGTGCTGGACAATGTGAAGCAAGGCCTGCTCACGATCGATCTCGAGGGGCGGCTGATGCCGGAGCACTCGCGCGTGGTGGACGAGTGGCTGGGCAAGTTCGAGCCTGGCACGCGCCTCGAGAGCTACCTGCAGGGCATCGACGCGCGCTTCGTCAAGAACTTCAGGCTCGCCTTCCAGCAACTGCTGGATGATCAGCTACCGCAGGAGCTGCTGCTCGATCAGCTGCCCTCCGCGCTCACCCACGGCAACCGCAGCTTTCAGCTGAGCTACCAGCCCATCCGCGCCGGTGACAAGCTGAGCGGCCTGCTGCTCGTCATCGACGACGTCACGGAGGCGCTGCGCCGCGCGCGCGACGAGGCCGAGCAGAAGGACATCCTGCGTCTGTGCCGGAGGCTGACGAAAGATCGCGGCGCGCTGCTCACCTTCTTCGAGGAAAACAGCGGCATCGTGGCTGACTTGGCGCAAGCCACCCAGGTCGAGCCGACGATGCAGCGCAACCTGCACACGCTCAAGGGCAACGCGGCCATGTACGGCTTCATGACGCTCGCCGGCACATGCCACGCCGCTGAAGACGCCATCGCGGAAGGCACGTTCGACGCGAGCCACCTGCAGTCGGTCGCCAAGTCTTTCACCGTCCTGCGCGATACGCTCGCGTCCATCGCGGGGGAAGATGCGGGGGAGCGCGTGGAGGTGTCGCGCGACCAACTGCGTGAGCTGGCGCAACGGTTGGCCCGTGGTGGCGACGCCAAAGAAGCCGCGCGCGCGGTCGAGCGCTTGCTACTCGAGCCGGTCAGGCCCGCGCTGGAGCGCCTAGGCCGCTACGCGCGCGCTCTCGCCGCGCGCGTCGGCAAGGTCAATCCGCGCGTGGAGATCACGGACGATGGCGTGCTGGTGGACGGCAAGCGCGCGAGCGCCCTGCTCTCCTCGCTGATCCACCTGGCCAGAAACGCGATCGACCACGGCCTGGAGTCGCCGACGGAGCGCAGCGCAGCGGGGAAGCAAGAAGCCGTGTTGTGCCTCCGCGTCGCCATCGACAACGGCCAAGCCATCATCACGGTGGAGGACGACGGCCGAGGCATCGACTGGAGCCGTGTTCGCGAGCACGCGGCGGCGCGCGGCCTGGCCGCCGCCACCCAGGAGGACCTGGTGGCAGCAGTCTTTTCGGACTCGTTCTCCACGCGCGATGAGGCGACGAGCGTCTCCGGTCGAGGGATGGGGCTAGCGGCCGTGCGAGCCGAGGTGGAGCGCTTGGGCGGCCGCTTCGGCGTAGAGAGCCAGCCCGGCCGCGGCACCACCATCCGCTTGCTCGTCCCCGCCGAAGCGCTGGGCGCGACCCACGCGGAAGCGAGCGGCAAGCCGCCGGCGCTCGCGAGCACCGCGCCGTTGGGCAGCCCCACGACCCATCGGTAAAGAGCGGCGCCGCTCCCACATTGGCGCCACACTTCTGACTTGACGCCCATCCTGGCAGCTCGGAAAATAAAACGTTTGCATTAACGCGCGGCCGGGGCTGCTGCAGCTCATCGTTACGGGGTCGTCGTCCGCGCGCGGGAGGTCAGGTGATTCCTTTCAGCGCAGTCCCTAAGACGGACGACCAAGAGATCGTTTCTGAGCCGCGAGTCGTGAGCCTGGCCGTCGGGCAGATCCGAATCTTGGAGCTCATCGCGTCCGGGGCGCCGCTCTCAGAGACGCTCGACGCCCTCCTCATCTTCCTCGAGCGCGATATGCCGGAGATGTTGTGCTCGCTCTTGCTGGTCGACGACGACGGCGCGCGCTTGCGGCACGGCTCGGCACCGAGCCTGCCCGTCGCGTACTCTCGGGCCATCGACGGCGCGCCGATCGGACCGAGGTCGGGCTCCTGCGGCACCGCCGCGTACATCGGGCAGCAGGTGATCGTGGAGGATATCGACACGGATCCGTTGTGGGCGGACTATCGGCACCTCGCACGCGAGCACGGCCTGCGCGCCTGCTGGTCGACGCCGATTCGGGGCAGCGATGGCAAGCTGCTGGGTACCTTCGCGATGTACCTCCGACATCCGGGCAGCCCCACGGAGATGCACCACAACTTGATCGGCATCGCCACGCACGTCGCCGCGATCGCGATCAGCAAAGATCGGCGCAAGCGCGAGGCGCGCGATACGCAAGAGCGCTACCGACTGCTCAACCTGGCGACCAACGACGCGGTTTGGGACTGGGATGTCCAGAAGAACACGCTGTGGTGGAACGACGCGGTCGAGCGCTTGTTCGGCTATCCCGCCAGTGAGGTCACGTCGGACTACGACTGGTGGGTGGATCGCGTGCATCCGGAGGACCGCGACCGCGTCCACGACAGCCTGCAAAATGCCGCCGTTTCGGGCGCCATGAGCTGGGACGAGGAGTATCGTTTTCGCCGCCGCGACGGCAGCTATGCGGAAATCCAGGACCGCGGCTACGTGATGCGAGACGCGACCGGCACCACGGTCCGCATGATCGGGACGATGCAGGACATCAGCGAGCGCAAGCAAGCGCAGGAGCAGATGCGCCGGCTCGCCTACCAAGAGCCCGTCACCGGCCTCCCGAACCGCACCGCCATGCACAGCGAGCTGGACATGCTGCTGGGGCCTGAGCACCCCGCCCCGTCCTTCGCGCTCGTGCTGATCAACCTGGACTGCTTTCGGGACATCAACGACTCACTCGGTCACGGCAACGGCGACCGGCTGCTCTGCGAGCTGGCCGCGCGGCTGCGCCAGCAGCTCGACGGCGTCGCCAGCGTCGGCTGTCTTGGCGGCGACGAGTTCGCGCTGATCGTGCCGGGCGTCGCGAGCGCCGAGGACGCCGAGCGCCTGCTCGAGACCGTGCGGGATTGCCTGCAGCAGCCGATCGAGATCGCGACCATCCCGATCCGCGTCGAGGCGACCGCCGGCGTCGCCTTGGCCCCCCGCGACGGGGACGCGCCAGATTTACTCTGGCGCCGCGCGCACATCGCGCTCCGCGCCGCCAAGGAGCACCGCGAGCCCTTCGCCTGCTACAGCCCGGACATCGACCACTACGATCCGAAGCGCCTCGCGTTGATGGCGGATCTGCGCACGGCCATCAACGAAGGGCAGCTTCAGCTCCACTACCAACCCAAGCTGGACCTGCGCTCGGGCAAGGTCGTCGCTTTGGAGGCGCTCGTGCGCTGGCAGCACCCCACGCGCGGCATGATCTTCCCGGACAGCTTCATCCCGCCCGCAGAGCGCACCGGCCTGATCAATCCGCTCACCACCTGGGTGCTCGCCACCGCGCTCCGCCAGGGGCTCGAGCTCGAGCGCGCCGGTGCCGCGCTGGGCATCTCGGTCAACATCTCCGCCCGCAACCTGCACGACGCTGCCTTCTGCCGCGGCGTGCTGGAGCTGGTGAAGAAGAGCGGCTTCCCGGTAGAGCGCCTCACGCTGGAGATCACCGAGACGGCGATCATGGACGACCCGGCGCGCGCGAAGGCCGTGCTGAGCGAGCTGCACGACGCCGGCATTCACCTCTCGATCGATGACTTTGGCATCGGTCAGTCCTCGCTCACCTACTTGAAGGACTTGCCCATCACACGCATGAAGATCGACAAATCCTTCGTGATCGGCTTCGAGCAGCCGAAGAACATGGCGATCGTGCGCTCCGCCATCGACCTGGCGCGCAACATGAGCCTGATCGTCACGGCCGAGGGCATCGAGGATGAAGCGACGTACCTGGCGCTACGCCAGCTCGGCTGCGACTTGGGCCAAGGCTATTTCCTCAGCAAGCCCATCCCGGCGGAGGGCCTCCTGACCTGGCTTCAGCAGTCGCCCTGGCAGTAGCGATCGGAAGCCTCAGAGAGCGGACGAGCGCTCAGGCTCGCCCGCTAGCGGTCACCAGTAGCCCTGGAAGGTGCCGGCGACAGTGCCTGGCGCCTGACCGAGGTCGTTGGCGCCCCAACAGTTGACCGTCCCGTTGGTGCGGACGCCGCAGGCGGAGTAGCCGCCCACCGAGACAGCCTTGAAGGTGCCGGAGGGGGCGAACGTTACAGGGTCCTCGGGGAAGCCCCAGCACTGCAGCGTGCTGTCCGACAGGAGGCCGCAGCGGTTCTGGCTCGAGCCGCTAGCGATCGCCTTGAAGGTGGAGCCAGTGGGCGCCGAGAACAGCGTCTTGGCCCAGCTGCGAGCTGTCCCGTTGGGAAGGAGCGTCCAGAGCGCCAGGCCTCCGCCCTGCATCTGCGTGTACGTCTCATTGTTGCTCACGGCCGGGAAGGGAAACACGCCAGCGCCGACCTGCTTGCCCCAGCACGCGCCGCGCCCGTTGTTGCCGCCGCCCTGGACAATGGCGCAGCTGAACTCAGAGCCCGACACCACGGCCTTATAGGTACCGCTCGGCGGGGATTCCGTGCCGTCGCTGTTGTCCTTCGACCAGCATTTCAGGGTGCGGTTTGCCCTGATGCCGCACACGTGCTTGTCGCCGGCGGCGAGAGCGTAAAAGGTGTCGCCCGGCGTGCCTTGCCACGAGCCGGAGCCCCAGCAGTGGGCGAGGCCGTTGTCGCGAATGCCGCACATGAAGTCCGGCCCCGCCGTGATCGACTTGAAGAGCACGTTGTTCAGCGCGGACGGGCTCAACGAGAGCGAAGGATCCCCCCAGCACTTCACGTGGCCGTCCGTGAGCAAGCCGCAGGAGAACAGGCCGCCCACGGCGAGCGTGTTGACCGGGATGCAAACGTTGGTGCCGTCACCCAACGTGCCGGCGGGGCACGCGACGCTGCACTTGGACGCGCTGCACACTGGCGAAGTGCCAGGCACCGACGACCCGCTGCAAACGGTGTTGCAGGTGCCGCAGTTTTTCGCGTCGCTCGTCAGGTCCACACACGTGGTGGACGCGCCGGAGGTGCAGGGTTTGGTGGAGGAGCTGGTGCGGGCCGCGCAGATGCCGTTAGCCTGGCCAGTGGTGGCTTGGGAGCAGCCCTGACACGACAAGCTGCAGGCGCTCTCGCAGCACACTCCATCGACGCACGAGCCGGAGCGGCACTCGCTGGCTTTGGTGCAGGCCGTGCCGTCCGTCTCCTTGTTGCGGCAGACGTCCGTGGCGCAATAGGCTCCCGACGGGCAGTCGCCATCCTTGGAGCATGGCGTTTCACAGCCCTGGACGCTGCACGGGTGCTGACCGCACGCAACGGGTGATTGAGCGTCGCAGGCGCCGGCGCCGTCGCACGTGGCGGCCGGCAGGTAGTTTGCGCCGTCGCAGGCCGCAGCTGTGCAGACCTGGTTGGAGCCGTGCTTGCGGCACGCGCCAGCGCCATCGCAGGTCCCGTCGTTCCCGCAGGACTCGGCGCTCTCCTCATCGCAGTCCTCGTGCGGGTCTTCGCCGGCGGATACGTTGGTGCAGGTGCCATCGGCCGCGCCCGTCATGGACTGGGCGCAAGCCTGACAAGGGCCGTCGCACTCGCTCTCGCAGCACACTCCGTCGCGACAGGCGCCGGAGTCACACTCGCCATCCTCCGCGCAAGCTGCGCCGAGCGCGCCGCTCTCCGGCACGGTCATGTTGCCGGCGCTCCCGCTCATGGCGCCCGTGCCGCCCGACGAATCCGCCCCCGTGCCACCTCGGCCTGCGGTGCCGGTGCTAGAGCCACCTTTGGACTCCGGCCCCTCTCCGGCCGAGGCGCCGGCTGCGCCGTCCGGCGTCTCGTAGTCACGTTCGGGGCTGCAGGCGTAGCTCGCGAGCCCTAGCGAACAGAAGCACAACAACGTCCACCGCTTCACCCTGCTGACCATCCTTTTCAGGGGTATCACGAGGCCTCTGGGGAGGACTAGTAGGTTCTGGAATCGCTCCCGCAATGCCATGAAATTGCTGAGCATACGGGCCAACCCGCGTTGATGGCAGCCCGGCGCGCTCTTTGCCTAACTGGGGATATCCGTGAGGTACGCAGCGCATGCTGAAAGGCAATCCGGGTCACTGCTCGGTGTGGGCTTGGGATGGCGGCTGCATTTCTCGGCGCGGCGTGCGGGTCGGGCTCAAACAGCGCGTTGGTGGCCAGCCTGGCGAGCAGCGAGCTACCACCGAGCTGGGTCGGGAGCGGCGCGAGCTGCCGGACCTGGGCACCAGACTCCAGTGCGGCTTCAGCTGGGCGAGGCGCTGCCGCCCGAGACGTTCATGGCGGCAGCGCTGGAGCCCTGACTCGCTCGGCGCCGCTCAGGCCGGCGCGCGGGCGACCTCGGGCGTAGGCGCGGTGGCGGAGGTCGTCACGTAGCGATAGAGCGCGTCCCTCAGGCTGCGGTGGGTGACGATGTCGCTCAAATCCAGCCCCATGTGGACGACGGTCTGCGCGATGTGCGGGTTCAAGCCGGTGAGCGCGCATTCGGCGCCGAGCAGCCGGATGGCCTTGGCCATGCGGATGAAGTGATCGACCGTGCGCGTGTCCATCACGTCGATACCGGTGATGTCGATGATGGCGTACTTCGAACCTTTCTCCACGATGGTCTGCAAGAGCGCGCTGGTCATCTCCGCGCTGCGCGCCGTGTCCATCACGCCCACGACGGGCAAGCACAGCACGCCGCGCCACACCTCAATCACCGGCGTGGACAGGCTGCGGATGGCGCTCCGCTGCTGCTCGATGGTGGTCAGGCGCTCCTCCAGCTCACGGCGGAAGATCAGGCTCTGCTCCTGCTCCGCGCCCAGCGTGGAGATCAAGTCATTGATGCTGGAGAGCAGGAAGCTGAGCGGATTGCTGCTCTGGATGTCGACCTCGATCTGCATCGCGCAGTCGCCCTGCGCGACGTTGACCAGCACCAACATGGCGTCGATCACCGTTTCGCGGATCTCGTCGAGCTCGTCCTCGGACATCACACGCTCCGTCATGACCACCGCACCTCGCCGCTAACGGACGCCGGCGCGGGCTGCGCCATGCTCCAACCAGTCTGCTTCACCGTTACGTCCTTCTTCCCGATCGCGCGCACCAAGCCGGCGACGAAGCCGAGCGTGACCATGCTGATGTGCTCGTAGCCGGGCGCCAGAATCGTCAACGCCAGCCGCCCCTCGTCGCTCTGCGCGATGTCCACCTCCAGGCGGCCCTCGCCCTGGTGCTCGCTGGCCCAGAGCTGAGGCAGGCGCTTACCGAGCAGCTTGGGCGTGAGTAGCGGGAGCAGCGGCCGCAGCGCGCCGGCAGCCAAGTCGGACGCGATCAGGTTGCCGTACGCCACCAGGCCATCCATCACCGCCGCCTCGCCGCGCTGGGCGGCGGCGATGGCGCGCAAGATGTCCACGTGGAAGGCGCGCGGATACCAGGACACGGGCTGAATCTCCGTGAGCAGGCTCTTGAGCGGGCGCGGGAACGCGTCCAGGAGCAGCTCGCCCGCTTCGGGCGGGTAGTGCGTGCGCACGAACTTGGCGCCGCCGGTCAGCCAGTGGCCACGGATGCTGGCCTCGCTCATTGCGCCTCTCCTTCCCCGTCGGCGCTGCTCGCGCCGTGTCCGTTACCGTTGCTGTTCGTGAGCGCGTGCCGCCGAGCCAGACGCCGCACGTGATGCTGCAAAGCATCGCGCAGCGAGCGGTAGGTTTGGATGCCAGAGAGCTCCACGCCCATGTGAATGATGCTGCGTGCCACGTTAGGGTTGATACCGGAAAGGACGCACTCGGCGCCGAGCAAACGCACGGAGCGCGCCATGCGCAGGAAGTGGTCGGTGGCGCGCGTATCCATCGCCTCGATACCGGTGATGTCGATGATGGTGAAGCGCACCTTCTTCTCCACCACGGCCGCGAGCAGCGCGCTGGTCATCTCGGCGGCGCGGCTGCTATCGATCACGCCCACGATGGGCACGCACAGCACGCCCGCCCAGACCTCGATCATGGGCGTAGACAGCTCCTTGATCGCCGCGCGCTGCTTCTCGATGGTCGAGAGCTGCTCTTCCAGCTCGCGCTCATAGCGTCGCGTGTCAGAGCGAACGTGCGCCAGGCGATCGATGGCGGCGTTGACGGCGATGGCTAGCGCCGCCATCGGCTCGCCCTCGGCGTAGCGGGTGGGCACACGAGCCGACAGGTCTCCCCCGTCCACCGCGCGCAGCGTGGAGAAGAACTCGCCCATGTACTGCTTGAGCTGCTCTTCACTGATGATTCGGCTCATGAGTTGCTCCCGGAGCGCTCGACGAACAGCCGCTCCACATCGTCCGCACCGGAAAGCACCGGCGCTAGCTCATCCTCGTCCAAGTCGTCGAAGTCATCGCCGGGACCGACTACGCCCAGCGCGGACAGCGCGTCCTCCAAGTTGAGCGTGGTGCGCACGCCGCGCAGCTCCACGCCCATCGTCTCGAGCGTCAGCGCGATGTCCGGCTTCATGCCGGACAGCAGTGTGCGCGCGCCCATCAGCGACGCCGCCGAAGACAGCTCGGACAGCACCGCGCACAGGTGGCTATCCACCAGCCACAAGCCAGTGATGTCGATCACCAGCCCGGAGCAGCCATCTTCGTGGATACGAGAC
>JAEYOT010000897.1 GCA_023411445.1 Pseudomonadota bacterium | reverse complement strand
CGCCCGGGGCTGGTGCAGGCAACAACCTCGAGGGGCCCGTGTGGATCGACGGCGTGCTCTACGCCTCGCTGTTCGCGCTCTCGAGCGTGCCCCCGACTGAGATCGTCGCGTACGTCCCGGGCATGGGTTTCAAAGCGTCCCCGTTCACGGGTGACGCGGGCACGAACGGCCTGGCCGTCGACAACCAGGGCAACCTGGTCGGTGCCCTGCACAAGGACGGCTCCATCTCCCGCTTCGATCTGAAGAACCCGAGCGCCGCGCCGACCAAGCTCGCCTTCGAGTACCCCGCGGACGGCGCGAACGGCGAGAAGAAGCGCTTCAACTCCCCGAATGACCTCGCGGTCCACAGCAACGGCACCATTTACTTCACGGATCCTGACTGGCAGGCGCCGAACCCCAAGCCGCAGGGCGCCGAGCGCGTGTACCGCGTGAAAGACGGCACCGTGCAACACCTGCAGGGGGTGACGGTGCAGAAGCCGAACGGCATCGTCATCAGCGTGGACGAAAAGTCGCTGTACATCGGCGGCTCGAACGGCCTGTTCAAGTACCCGCTCAACGCAGACGGCACGGTGGGCACGGAGGCGCGGGTCAACGTCAACGAGATCCAGAGCGTGGACGGCATGACCAAGGACTGCGCCGGGCACCTTTACGTGACGAGCGGCTCCAGCGTCGTCGTGCTTCGTCCGAACGATACGCTGCTCGGATCCATCGGCGGCATCAGCGGCGCGACCAACGTCGCGTTCGGTGGCGCCGATCGGAAGACGCTATTCGTCACCAGCATGCAGCCGCCGCGTTTGCGGGAGATCCCCGTGGGGATCCCCGGCTACCCGTACTGACGAGCGATAATCGCAACGGCGTCGCTGCGCGACGTCGTTGTTCCTCCGCGTGCAGCGCAGCGCGCGTTGCTTGTAAATTGGGTTAACAATGTAGAACCGGTTTCACAAAACGGGTTCTCGGATGTTAACGTGGCCCAATCGATGCCTGCTAAGGCCGCCGCCGCGCTAGAGCCCCCGCCCGACGTACCGGGGCTCGCCGCGGGCATCGTCAGCGGCGCTGCGCTCAGGCAGGTACGCGCCCATGGCGATGTGGAGCTCAACTTCGTGTTCGAGGGCGCGCTCCGTTATTTCATCGGCGGCCGCTTCGTGGAGGTGCCGGCCGGCACGCTGGCGGTGTTCTGGGCCGCCCTCCCGCACCAGGTGGTGGACGTCGAGCCGAAGACGGAGCTCGGCTACGTGCAGGTGCCGGTCGTCACGCTGCTGCGCTGGAACCTCAACGGCGCCTTTGTCCGCAAGCTGCTGGCGGGGGAGGTGGTTACCGATACGCCGACCAGCCCCGCCTGGGATGCCGAGCTGAGCCGTCGCTGGGCCGCTGACATCGCCAGCGGGGACGCCGTCACCGCGCGTACTTGCGAGCTGGAGCTCGAGGCGCGCCTGCGCCGCCTGGCGTGGAAGCGCCAGCACAAAACTGCCGCGCGCTCGCCCGAGCACAAGGCGCGCAAGCAGGTGGAGGCCATCACGGCTTTTTTGGCGGAGAGCTACCGGGAGGACATCTCCACGGCCGACATCGGTCGCGCCATCGGTCTCCATCCCAACTACGCCATGACGCTGTTCCGCCGTGAGTGCGGCATGTCGATCTGGCAGTACCTGATTCGCCTCCGCCTCTCGCACGCGCAGCTGATGCTACTGAGCACGGAGAAGACGGTGCTCGCCATCGCGCTGGAGTCCGGCTTCGGCTCGCTCGCGCGCTTCTACGCCGCCTTCACGCGCGAGTGCGGCATCTCGCCCGGCGAGTTCCGGAAGCGCGCCGCAACCTCTGCGGGCTGACGCGCGCGGCCGCTATAGCGGCATGCCGGTGGGGGAGAGCGTCTTGTTGTGCGCAATCTTCGGGCCAATTTCCCCAGGCTCGAAGAAGTGGACGCGGTTCATGTCGAAGAACATGTTCAAGGTGTCGCCCGCTTGCACGCCGGCGAAGGCGTCCACGTGGGCGACGGCCCTGGCGTGCTTGTCCGTCGCCAAGTACACGTCCATCTTGTCGCCGAGGGGCTGGACCAGCGTGACCCGCATCGGCAAAGAGTTGCCGTCCGTCTTGAAGCGAGCGTGGCTCTTATCCGCGATGGACTCGGGACGAACGCCCATCACGACCTCCTTGCCGACGTGAGGCTTGAGCTGCTCCTTGGCCCACTCCGCCACCGGCAGCTTGCCGGTGCCTTCGTCGAAGCAGAGGGCGCCGCTCTCCTCCACCAGATTGCCGTTGAAGAAGTTCATCGGTGGGCTACCGAGGAATCCGGCCACGTAGCGGTTGGCAGGGTGGTGGTAGATCTCCAGCGCGCCAGCGCACTGTTGGACGACGCCCTGGTGCATGACCACCACGCGATCGCCGAGCGTCATCGCCTCTTCCTGGTCGTGGGTGACATAGACCGTGGTGGCGTTGAGGCTCATGTGAAGCTGCTTGATCTCGGCACGCATCTCCACGCGTAGCTTCGCGTCCAAGTTGGAGAGCGGCTCATCGAACAAGAAGCACTTGGGATCGCGCACGATGGCGCGGCCGAGCGCCACTCGCTGGCGCTGTCCGCCCGAGAGCGCCTTGGGCTTGCGGTCCAAGAGGTGCTCGATCATCAAGATCTTGGCGGCCTTCTTCACCTTTTCGTCGATGGTGGCCTTCGGCGTGCTGCGTAGCTTGAGCGCGAAGGCCATGTTCTCGTAGCAGGTCATGTGCGGGTAGAGCGCGTAGCTCTGGAACACCATGGCGATGTCCCGATCCTTGGGCGGCACGTCGTTGACGATCTGGTCGCCGATCTGGATCGTGCCGCTCGTGATCTCTTCGAGCCCGGCGATCATCCGTAGCGTGGTCGACTTGCCGCAGCCGGAGGGGCCCACCAAGACCACGAACTCGCGGTCCTTGATGTCCATGTTGAAGCGGTCCACCACGCGGACGCCGTTTTCGTAGACCTTCACGACGTCCTTCAGAATCACGCCTGCCATGTTCGTCTCTTCGGGTACACGTTATCCGACCATCGGGAAAGCGCCGTGGCGGCTCGCGCCGCGACGCGGAGCGCCGGGCTCACGATAGCGGACCGGCTGGCAGGCTCACGAGCAAGGCGCGCCGCTGGGCTGCTGGACAAAAAACTAAAATAATACGCAAAGTTATCGCGATGTGCTGGTGGGGTGTCGTGCCCCGTAGCAAGCTGCGCGCGGCGGTGCGCAGGTAAAGCGAAGCGAGCGAGGGCCTGGTCGCATAGAGCGGTGCTAGGTTCACATGCTCAGGTCTCCTGTGTTCGACATCGAACGGCTCGAGGCGACGTTCGCCTCTCTCTACGGAAGTGCGGCTCGTGTTTTCTCGGCTCCTGGCCGCGTGAACCTGATCGGCGAGCACACGGACTACAACGATGGCTTCGTGCTGCCGATGGCGATCGAGCGGCGCACGTACGTGGCTGGCGCGGTCAACGGCAGCCGCCAGCTGCGGGTGCGCTCGCTCACGCTGGGGCAAAGCTGCGAGATCGATCTGGATCAGCCCGGCCCGCAGCGACGCGGCCAGTGGGTGGACTACGTAGAAGGCACGGCCCGGGCCTTGATCGAGCGAGGCATCCCGGTTGCTGGCTGCGATCTGCTGCTGGACAGCACGGTGCCGGCCGGCGCCGGCGTTTCGGCGTCGGCGGCGCTGGAGCTCAGCGTGGGGTTCGCGCTGGCCCAGCTGGGCGGTAGCGCTGAGCCGAACCGGGTGGAGCTAGCGCTCGCCGGGCAGCAGGCGGAGCACCAGTACGTCGGCACCTTGTGCGGCATCATGGATCAGTACATCGCAGCGCTCGGGCAGGAGGGCGCCGCGCTCTTGATCGACTGCCGAACGCTGGAAACGCGCTCCGTGCCGCTCGCTTCCAGTGAGGTGAGCGTGCTGGTCTGCGACACCCGCGTGAAGCACGAGCTGTCTTCCTCCGAGTACAACCTGCGCCGCGCCGAGTGCCTCCGTGGCGTGAGCATCTTGTCTCAGTCGCTGCCTGGCGTGCGCGCCTTGCGCGACGTCTCGGTGGAGGAGTTCGAGCGCGCGGCGGCGCAGCTGCCGGCTGTCGTGCGCAGCCGCTGCCGCCACGTCGTGACGGAGAACGCGCGCACCCTCGCCGCGGCCGACGCGCTCGAGCGTGGGGACC
>JAEYOT010000887.1 GCA_023411445.1 Pseudomonadota bacterium | reverse complement strand
CGCCCGGGGGGCGCTGCACCGGGTGGCGGCCCACGCCGGCGCAGCCGGGCGCGCGCTGGGTGCTGTTCTTCTCCGGCAACGACGGAGCGATGCTGGCACGGGGTCAGAGCGTGCTCTCCCGCTTGGCCGGAGACGAGCCGTGGGTCTTGGCGGTGTTCGCGTATCGTGGTTTCGAGTCGTCCGGCGGGGTGCCTGAGCTGAACGCGCTGGCTGCCGATGCGAGTCGCATCGTCGATCTGCTGGTGGAGCGCCACGGCGCCGTGCGAGACAAGCTGCACGTCGTCGGGTTCTCGATCGGGGGTCACCTGGCCGTGCGGGCGGTAGCGGCGCAGTGCGCCTCTGGCAAACCAATCCGATCGTTAGCCTTGCTTGCCAGCGTCAACGACATCGTGATGTTTCGGCGGTCACCGTGGCAAAAACTCTCGCTCGGCGACGCTTACCGCACTCAGCCGTTCTTGGAGCAGGTGCCTGAACCCGTGCTCGTGCTGCAGGGAACCGCCGACGAGGCGCTGGGCGGGCCGGGTCAAGGCCGGGACATCGCGGCAGCTCTGGGCGGCCGCGCCGAGTACGTGGAGCTGGCCGGTGTCGGCCACGAAGCGCTCCTCGACAGCGAGCAGGCCATCACTAAAGTCCGCCAGTTCATCGCGCGCTGAGTTGGGTAAAGAGTTTACCCAAGCGAGACGGCAGGCCCTCCGACTGGATGGCGCGGTGCAGCGCATCTCGAATTTCGTAATACGCGCTGGGCTCCAGCCAATGCTGCCGTGCGTCTCAATCTTACCAGCCGGCTGGTCTGAATGGCGTTGCCATTCGGCCGGATGTTGCGAGGCGTTCACTTCTAGGTAGCATGCATGCTGCCTTGGTTCTCCCTACGCTCAGAAGTTTCTCGTCCCGAGCACGCCGGCTGCTGAAAGAGGAGCTAGACGCGCTAGAGCCGAAGCGAGTTTGCGCGAGCATGGTCGGACAGATGCTGCCGCATTTTACCTTCAACTACGCGCGCACGGCTGCGTGGCGCGCTGCGGGCGCTCGCATCGGCAGCCGCTCGCGTGTGTGCGGCGCCCTGCACATCACCGGCAATAGGGCTTGGCAGCAGCAGCTGCACATCGGCGAGAACGTCGTGATCAGCGGGCCTTGCCTGGTGGACGTCGACGCGCCGGTCACCATCGGTAATAACGTGCGCATCGGTCACGAGGTGATGCTCTTGACGGTCGACCACGTGATCGGCAGCGCCGACCAGCGCTGCCAGGGCACCATGTCCGCCCCGATCACGATCGGCGATGGTGCTTGGATCAGCTCGCGGGTGGTGATTTTACCGGGCGTGACGATCGGCGCTGGCGCGATCGTGGCGGCGGGCGCGGTGGTCACCTCCGACGTGCCTGCGGACTGCCTGGTCGGTGGCGTCCCCGCTCGCTTGATCCGGCGGCTCGACGAGGACGGAAGCCCCGTCAGCGTCCGGCGCCGCTTCGACAGCAGCATCCCGCCTGGCGCGTTCGAACGCTCGACTTGACGGGCCGGTAGCGGTTGCCGCTTGTCGCGGCCGGCTCGCTCTGCGACACCTGCGGGCGCCATGACCTTTCAGTATCAGGAGATGCTGCCCACCGGCGCCGACGACACCCCGTATCGGCTGCTGACGAAAGACTTCGTTTCCACGTTCGAGGCTGGAGGCCAGCGCTTCCTGCGCGTGGAGGCAGAGGCGCTCACGCTGCTGACGCGCGAGGCGATGCGGGACATCGCTCATCTCTTGCGTCCGGGGCACCTGCAGCAGCTGGCGCGCATCCTGGAAGATCCGGAAGCTTCAGCGAACGATCGCTTCGTGGCGCTGGACTTGCTGAAGAACGCCAACATCGCCGCGGGCGGTGTGCTGCCGATGTGCCAGGACACCGGGACGGCCATCGTGATGGGCAAGAAGGGACAGGCGGTGTTCACCGGCGGCGGTGACGAGGCGGCCATCGCGCGGGGCGTCTTCGATACTTACCGCACCGCCAACCTGCGCTACTCGCAGCTGGCGCCGCTGGACACATACCGCGAGAAGAATACGGGCAACAACCTGCCAGCGCAGATCGAGCTGTTTGCCACCGACGGCGACGCCTACAAATTTCTGTTCATGGCCAAGGGCGGCGGCTCGGCGAACAAGAGCTACTTGTTCCAAGAGACGAAGGCGCTGCTGAACCCGGACAGCCTGCTCAAGTTCGTCGATCAAAAGATCCGCAGCTTGGGCACGGCCGCGTGCCCGCCTTACCACCTGGCCATCGTGATCGGCGGCACGTCCGCCGAGTACGCGCTCAAGGTGGCCAAGTTGGCCTCGGCTCGCTACCTCGACAAGCTGCCCAGCGCCGGTAACGAGCTGGGGCACGGCTTCCGCGATCTAGAGCTGGAGACCCAGGTGCTACAGCTCGCGCAACGCACCGGCATCGGCGCGCAGTTCGGCGGAAAGTATTTCTGCCACGACGTGCGCGTCGTGCGCTTGCCCAGGCACGGCGCCAGCTGCCCGGTGGCGATCGCCGTCTCTTGCTCGGCCGACCGCCAGGCGCTCGGCAAGATCACGAAGGATGGCGTCTTCCTGGAGGAGCTGGAGCACGACCCGGCCAAGTACCTGCCGGAGGCGAGCGCGGAGGAGCTCTCGGACCGCGTGATCGAGCTGGATCTCAACCGACCGATGGCGGAGATCCGCGCTGAGCTGTCGCGCTATCCGATCAAGACGCGGCTCTCGCTCAGCGGCCCCTTGATCGTGGCACGCGACATCGCGCACGCGAAGCTCAAGGAGAGGGTCGACGCCGGCCAGGGCCTGCCGGACTATTTCAAGAATCACCCGGTGTACTACGCCGGCCCGGCGAAGACGCCGAGCGGGTATGCCTCCGGGAGCTTCGGCCCGACCACCGCCGGGCGCATGGACGCGTACGTGGACCTGTTTCAGGCGCACGGCGGCAGCATGGTGATGCTGGCCAAGGGTAACCGCTCGCCGCAGGTGACGGCTGCGTGTAAGCAGCACGGCGGCTTTTACCTGGGCTCGATCGGCGGTCCCGCCGCGCGCCTGGCGCAAGATTGCATCAAGAAGGTCGAGGTCCTGGAGTATCCGGAGCTCGGCATGGAGGCGGTCTGGCGTATCGAGGTCGTCGACTTCCCAGCGTTCATCGTGGTGGACGACAAGGGTAACGACTTCTTTCAGGCTTTGACCGGCAGCGTGCCGGACGGCAAGAAGCCGCTCGCCGTGGTGACTGAATGAGCGCCACGGCTCCGCTCCTCGTCGTGTCCACGGGCTGCCCCGCCGGCATTGGTCCGGAGGTGTCGGTGGCGGCGGCGGCCCAGCTACGCGGCGCGGTGAAGGTGCTGCTGGGTGACGAGGCCACGCTACGGCAAGCGGCGGAGCTGGTCTCGCTGAGCCAGCGCCGGCTGGTGCCTTGGGACGGCCACGGCGCGAGCACCTCGCAGGTCTATTTCGCTCAGGTGGGCGAGCCGCTCACGGCGCGCGATCGCAAGGCGGGAGCGCCGAACGGTCGGGCCGGCGCGGCCCAGCTCGAGTACGTCGAGGCTGGCTACACGCTCGTGAAGTCTTCGGCGCGCGCGGCGCTGGTGACGGCGCCGGTCAGCAAGGCCGCCATCGCGCGCTCGGGGCTCACGCGCGCGCGGCGCTTCTTGGGTCACACGGAGTGGCTGCAAGAGCTGGACGGCGCGCCGAGCAGCGTGATGTGCTTCTGGAGCGAGCGCCTGGCCACCAGCTTGGTCACGACGCACGTCCCGCTCGCCAAGGTGCCCCGCGCCCTCAGCGCGAGCGGAGTCGCGAACGCGCCGATCGCGCTGGGGCGCTTGCAGCAGCGTCTCGGCGTCAAGCGGCCGTGCCTCGCCGTCGCGTCGCTCAACCCGCACGCGGGTGAGAGCGCGCTCCTGGGCGGAGAAGAGGCGCGCGCGATCGCTCCCGGCATCGAGCGCGCGCGCAAAGCGCTCGGCAGAGGCGCGATCGTGAGCGGGCCGATCGGCGCCGAGACGGCGTACCGCAAGGCTAGCGCCGGCGCCTTCGACGGCGTCGTGGCCATGTACCATGACCAGGCGACGATCCCGATGAAGCTCCTGGCGTTCGGGGACGCGGTGAACGTCACGGCCGGCCTCTCCATCGTCCGCACCAGCGTGGATCACGGCACCGCCTACGACATCGCCTGGCGAGGCAAGGCCGACGCCGCCGGGATGCTGGCAGCGCTCAGGCTCGGCGCGCGCATCGTCCAGGGGCGCACGGCTTGAGCTTCGCTTCGGCGGTCGACGGGCTGCGCACGGAGCTGAGTCAGTTGCTTCGAGACGAGCGCCCGACGCCGGACGCGGGTGAAGCGTGGAATGTGCTGGTGGTGGCGTACCTGCGCCATGTGCTCTCGCAGCTGGCAGCACGGCGGGGCGCCTCGAGCTCACTGCTCGCGAAGGGGCGCCTGTTTCGCCAGGTGCCCGGCTTCGAAGCGGACGGTCGCGAGCTCACGCGGCAGCGCCTGCTCGACGGGCTTCGTCCCGTGCGCTGGCCCGAGCTTGCAGCAGAGAACCAGCCGCTGGAAGCGTTTGGGCAGCTGTACGAGTCGCTGCTCGCCGCACGGCCGCGCGACGGCGCTACCAGCTTGCGGAAGCGGACGGGCAGCTACTACACGCCCGAGGCGCTCACCGAGCTGGTGGTGGAGCGTGCCTTCAGCGCGCTAGAAACGTTGGTTGGCCCCGGCGGCTTCGCGGCGCGACGCTTCGGCGTGCTCGATCCGGCGCTCGGCGCCGGAGCCTTCCTGGTGCAGGCAGGCCGCGAGCTTTCGCGGCGCTCGGGGCGCACGCTGGCGGACGTCGTGCAGCGCGAGCTGTACGGCGTGGACATCAGCCCGCTGGCAGTGGCGGTGGCCGAGGCGTCGCTGTGGCTGCTGGCGGCTGAGCCCGAGCTCTCGCTCGCTGCCGCCGGTGAGGGCTTGCGTGAAGGGGACGCGCTGGTGGACTCACGCGACGGTCCGCGGCTGGGGCAGAGCGGCGTCGCCTTGGCCAGCCTGCGCCGCGAGCCGGGCGGCTTCGACTTGGTGGTCGGCAACCCGCCTTGGGTCGCGTTCGCCGGCCGCGCGACGCAGCCGCTGCCTGCGCCGCTGCGCGAGCACTACCGCCGCTCCTTTCGCGCCTTTCGTGGCTACCCGACGCTACACGCGATGTTCGTCGAGCGGAGCGCAGAGGTCGCGCCGCGCGGCGTGGTGGCGCTGTTGGTGCCGAGCCCGCTGGCGGATCTCGATGGTTACCGACCGGCGCGGGCGGCGCTAGCGGAGACGCACGCCGTCTGCGAGCCGCTCTTGGAGCTGGGGCAAGACGCATTCGTCGGTGTGACGCAGCCGAGCTTCGTCCTGTTGGCGGTGCCGCGCAGCGAGCCGGCGCGCGAGCCGGAGCGCGAGCCGGAGCGTGCCTT
>JAEYOT010000877.1 GCA_023411445.1 Pseudomonadota bacterium | reverse complement strand
CTCTCGTCGAGGATGCTGAAGTCGCCCGTTTCCTTGATGTAGGCGGCGACGCCGAGGATGAGCCAGAGCGGATCGTCGTTGAAGCCGCTACCCACCTCGTTGTTGCCGCGCTTGGTGAGCGGCTGGTACTGGTGATACGCGCTCCCGTCGGCAAACTGCGTGGAGGCGATGTCGAGGATGCGCTCGCGAGCGCGCTCCGGCACTAGGTGCACGAAGCCGAGCAGATCCTGATTGGAGTCGCGGAAGCCCATGCCGCGGCCGATGCCCGACTCGAAGTACGAGGCGCTGCGCGACATGTTGAAGGTGACCATGCACTGGTACGGATTCCAGATGTTGACCATCCGGTTCAGCTTCTCGTCCTGCGACGACAGCGCGTAGGTGCCGAGCAAGCCGCTCCAGTGCTGGCGCAGCTTGTCCAGCGCGGCCGCGACCTGCTCCGGCTTGGAGAACGCTTGAATCAGCGCCTGCGCCGGCTCCTTGTTGATGACGCCCGGCTTCTCCCACTTCTTGTCACGCGGCACCTCCACGTAACCCAGCGTGAACACGAACGTCTTGCTCTCGCCCGGCCCGAGCTCCACCTGCAGGCAGTGCGAGGCGATCGGCGACCAGCCGCTGGCGACCGAGTTCTTGGATTCCCCCGCCGCGACCACGTCCGGTTCGCCGAAGCCGTTGTACAGGCCGATGAACGTCTCTCGATCCGTGTCGAAGCCGACGATCGGCGCGTTCACGTGATAAAACGCGTAGTGATCGCGGCGCTCGCGGTACTCGGTCTTGTGGAAGATGGTGCTGCCCTGCACCTCCACCTCGCCGGTGCTGAAATTGCGCTGGAAGTTGGTGCTGTCGTCTTGCGCGTTCCACAAGCACCACTCCACGAACGAGAACAGCTTGAAGCTCTTCTTGGCGGAGCTCTCGTTCGTGAGCGTGACTTGATGCACCTCCGCCGTGTGACCGAGCGGCACGAAGAACAGAAGCTCGGCCTTCAAGCCGTTGCGCTTGCCGGAGATCTTGGAATACCCCAAGCCGTGACGGGCCTCGAAGGACTCGAGCTCCCGCTTGACCGGCATGTAGCTGGGGCTCCAGTAGTCCTTGCCCTCGCTGATGTAGAAATAGCGGCCGCCCGAGTCCGTCGGCACGTTGTTGTAGCGGTAGCGCGTGAGGCGCCGCAGCTTGGCGTCACGGTAGAAGCAGTAACCGCCGGCCTGATGTGACACGAGCCCGAAGAAGCTCTCGCTGCCCAGGTAGTTGATCCAGGGGTACGGCGTCTTGGGCGTAGTGATGACGTATTCGCGATTCTGATCGTCGAAATGACCGAACTTCATCTGCTTCCTTCTTCTCTCTCTTTGCTCACGGCTAGTTTGCGTGAGCTTTCTCGTCGAGCCACGCGCTCACCCAGGCCAGCGGCGCGTTCCAGTTGATGGTGATCTCGTTCACCGAGAAGGCCTCGATGTGATCCACGAAGCACTTCTGTGGCGGGCAGCCCTTGAGGCCGGCCGCTTTGGAGTACGGATCGTTGATGCTGGAGTTGGGCCCGCCGCTCAGCACGCCAGGCGGCGGCGCCGGGTACTTCGCGCTCGCTTGCTGCGCCCAAAAGCGATGGTGCGGGTGGAGCAGCGGCCGCTCGCCATAGCCCGTGATGTACGACTGAGCGAGCGGGTTGCGACCCAAGAGGTAGTCCATGCCGGTCGCCACGCCGTCCAGGTGCTTTGGCTTCTTGGTGAAGTCGTGCGCGAGCGCGATCACGATCAGGTTGTTGATCGCGAAGGAGTTGCTGCCCCAGTGGTATTGCCCTTGAGCGCTCGGCTCCAGCGCCGTGCGGTAGCCCTGGGCCGCGATCACGGCCAAGTACTGGTCTGCCGCCGCGACCACTTGCTCGCGCTTAGCAGCTTGCAGTGCCGGCGCCACGCCCTTGGCTACAGCCAGGGAAAGCACCCCGAGCCCATCGGTGTCCGCCCAGTTGAAGCTGGACTTGTGGCCGCCAGCGGACGTGCGCAGCCGCTTGCTGAAGGGCAACGCCAGCAAGTGGCCTTGGTACTCGGGCTTTCCGGTGGTGATGAACAGCTCGGCCGCAGCCCAGAAGAAGTCATCCTCCACGTGGTCGTCGCCGTAGCCGCCGCCGCCGTCCACCTCCCCGCTCGCGAGCAACTTGGGGTGGCGCTTGGCCGCGGCCCAGGCCGTCTCTGCAGCAGCCAAACACTTGGCGGCGTATGCCGCGTCCAGCGGCTTGAACAAGCGCGCGGCCTGCGCGGCGGTGGCGGCGAGGTTCAACGTGGCCGCTGTGCTGGGCTTGAACAGCACGCGCTCCTGCTTGTCCTCGTGCGGAGCGGTGCCGAGCGCGGTCCAGCTCACGTCGTGCATCTTGTGGTGCGCCATCCCGGCCAGGGGCTGGCCCGGCGGCACCTGCATCTTGAGCATGAAATCCAGGCCCCAACGCGCCTCGTCCAGCAGGTCGGGCAGCTTATTGCCGCGCTCCGGGATCGCAAGCTCCCCGTCCTTGAAGGCGCTCGGGTTGCGCTCGTAGGCGTTGAGCAACGTCCACACCGAGATGCCGGCGTTGACAACGTACTTGCCGTGATCGCCAGCGTCGTACCAGCCGCCGGACACGTCCAGCTTGTAGTCACAGCCCGCGAGCTTGCCGCACTTGACGGACTTGTCCGACAGGTGGCCGGCGGGGCGCGCCAGGTCCGGGCGCTGCACCAGGTCCGCCCGGATCTCGATGCCGCTGCGGTTCTGATAGAAGAAGCTGAGCGCGTCGCGCTTCAGCGGCGCGTAGAGGCTCGGCGAAATGTCGAAGGGGAAGCTCCGCTCTGCGCCGACTTCCAGGCGGTAGCCCTGACCTGGCTCCTTGAAGGAGCTGAAGTCGATCAGGTGCACGCTGTCGCCCGAGGCTTTGTCCTTGCCGAACGGCGTGGTGCTGCCCTCGGCCACGACTTTGTCGTTCGCGTCCAGCAGCCGCCACGTGAGCGGCGCGGCGGCGTCACTCTTGACGGTCGCGCCCTTCGCGGCGCCGGGCAGGTAGCCTAGCTGGTTGACGAGCACGCCGGGCGGCTTGGCCGCTGCGGCACTGGGCGGAGGCGGCACGAACTCCGGATCCTCCAGCACCACGTCATCGATGCAGACGGTGAACGGCGCCCTGGCCCGCGCCATGGAGCCGCCGAGGTGGAGCGCCAGCTCCGCCGTCGCGTCGTCCGCTTGCCGCATCGTGAAGGCGCCCCGGTACACCTTCGGCTCAGGCGAAATCTCGATCTCGGCGTGGAAGTACTCGGCGTAGGGCGCGCCGCTCATCCCCACCTTCGGACGCGCCATCGTCTTGGCGCTGGCCCAGGCCCGAAAGGACAGGGAGTACGTGTGGCCGCGCTGGATCACCATCTCGCGGTGCCTGAGCTGGGCGTCCCAGTTGTTTTTGCCGGGCTCCTGAATCGTGATGCACAGCGCGCCGTCCTTCACGTCGGCGTCCCCGCTCGCGGGGGCGGTGAACGACGTGGTCCACGGCACGCTGATGCCATCGTCGAAGGTGCTCGCTTTGAGCAGGTTCCCGCCGCGCGCCGACGAGTCCTCCGACCCTGCGACGCCCTCGCCGGTGCTCGGCGCCCGTGCTGCCGAGCGCGGCGTACAGCCAGCCGCGCACACAGCCATCAGGGCCGAGGCCACCAGCGAGCGCGTTCGCACCTCGCTCACTCTCCGCAGCCGGTGAACTCGAGGTTATCCAGCCACAGGTCGAACGAGGTGTTCTTCTCGTTGAACTGGAACTGGATGCCGTAGAGCTTGCTGGGGGTGATGCCGTCCACCAACGTGCCCCACGTCTTGTCCTGCTTCATCGAGGTGAAGGGGATCGTGTACTGCGTCCACTGGTCGGTCAGGGTGATGTCCATGCCGAAGTCGTTGAAGCACTCCTTGCAGATCTTGCCCTCCGGATCCGTGGAGGCGTCCGGCACCTTGAGCTTCACCTTCGAGACCGAGCCCGGGCCCTTCTTGGCCCAGAACGAGATGCCCTTGTACTTGCTGGCGTCGTACTGACCCTTCGGATCCACGAAGTTGAGGCCCACGCCGACGTACACCGTGTCGCCACCGCCGACGTTGCCGGTGATGTGCGCCGCGTACTTGCTTCCGGGCGGCCCGCCCTCGGACATCTCGAACGTGCCGCCGTTCTTGCCGGCCTCCGGGACGACCGTCGAGCCGCCGTCGTCCACGAACGTGTACCAGTAGCCGCCGCGGCCCTGGATGTCCGCGATTTGGTTGCTGTTATTCTCACCATCCGCGATCAGGCCCACGTCCTTCGGGCAGGCGCGGCCCTCCGGCGAGTTTTTGACCTCAGCGCCGGTGATGGCGACCCTCTTCTTGCAGCCGCCAAGGCTCAGGCTCAGGCCGATGAGCAGGGCGACGGGTAACGTGGCATTCATTCGCATGGTGTTGTCTCCGTAGTCAGACTCGCTTGGACGGCACCGATTTAGCGCTTAGCCCGACCTGAGTCACGCATTTTCCGGAACCGGTTCCAGGACCACCCTAGCATAAGGATCCTGGAAACACTTCCACGCAATGCTTTCGCGCGGGGAAATTCGCAACGTCGTCAATCTGCGGAGCGTCACCAGGCGTCAGCGCGCCGACGCTAATGAATTTTTCCGCCCAAGCTCCTATCAGGAGCCACTAACTTCTCGGAAGCTCAGCAGCTCGCGAGCCGTCAGCCGGCGCAGCCCAGCCTCAGTCGCCCGGCCTCGTCCCAGTCCCGAGCACAAAACGACGCGAGGTCCCTCGACTTCTATCGAGGAACCTCGCAGGGGGCGCAACGCGCCGCGTTACCGGTGGTTGCCTTAGTCCGTGAGCGCGCGGATGTTGCCGACGCAATAATTGAACGGCGTGCTCGTGCCAGTCTTGGTGGGGACCTGCCAGGCGATCTTGATGAGGCCGCCCTTCGCGCCTTCGGCGTTGGGATTCTCCATCGAGGCCTTGGGCTCCCAGCATTCCGCGTGCAGGTCCGAGAACTTGAACACGTTCTCCCCCTTCATGATGGGCTTCATCGAGGTATTACAGAACTCGCCCGAGTCGTCCTCGACTTTGAAGCGCAGGTTGGACGGCACGACATCGCCCGTGATCTCGAAGGCGAAGCCCGTGATGCCCTTAGCCCCCGCGTCGAACGCCATCGGAGTCGCGCCCTCGCCCGTGGCCTCGTCGATCGGCTGGTTGAGGTTAAGCCCCATGGCGGCGCCCCAGAAATGGCCGTAGCAATCCATAGCGGGGGGCTCGGGGGTGCAGGTGAGGACGACCTCTGCCGCGGTGCCGCTGATGCACGCCGGCGTCAGCTTGCTGTTGTCGACCATATCCATCTTCGACGTGTCGTCCGCGTAGGCGAAGAGCGCGCCTTGGATGCCGAGCGTGTTGCCCATGCCGTCAACCCAGCCGTCCACCGCGGTGAGGGGCACGCCGGCTGCGTTCATGCCGCTGCCCGAAGACCCGCCGTTGCTATCCGAGCCGCCCGAGCTGCCGCCCGTGCCGCTGCCCGAGACACCGCTGCCTGCGGTGGACGTCGTGCCCGCGACGGGCTTGAGGCCGCCGGTGCCGGTGTCGTCGGCATCGCCCGCGTTATCGCAGCCGATGGAAGCCAAGAGAGATACGCCCAAGATCACGCGAAGAGCCGAACTCATGATTTTTACCTTACCTCTTGACTTGCGTTCCTTCAAGTCAGTTTCAATGGAAAACATCGATTGGAATCGGTCCCAGCGAGGACGTTAGCTCGCGCTTTTGTCGCGCTTCTTCTTGCTCTCGAGTTGCTCTCAAGGGGCGGCTGGCGCCGATTCTCAACCCCGCAGACACACGTACAGGTCAGTTCACGTCGACGTAAAAGTCCTCGCTCACCAAATTGGTGATGGGACCGCTCCACACCTCGAAGCCCACCGCCACGGCCAAGATGTTGTTGCCTGGCAGGTTGTAGTTGCGACTCATGGCGTCCTTGTAAACGTCCATGACATCGAACTCGAGCTCGCTCAAGTCCTGGCCCTCGGCCTTGACGTAGTTCACGATAGGGTGACCGTTGACGGACCCCACCCAGATGCTCCACTGGCCGGGCAAGCCCGGGATGGTCGCGCCGGAGAGGGCTCCCGCGCCGGCGGGCTGCTGCCCCGGCGGATCGCGCAGCCAGACCATCAGGTAAGACGAGAGGCTATTGCCATTCCCGAGCCAAATATCCCACGCGGCGTTGTATTGACCGGTGTTGCCGTTGGCCTTCCAGCGCCAGCCAGTCTTGATCGACTTGAGCGAGCTGATGGACGCCGGCAGACCACACATGCCGATCGACTGCTTGGGCGGCTCCGAATAGAGCCCGCAGAACACGGTGGGATAGCCGGCGGGCGAGTAGTTCTCCCCCACGCCGCCGTTGAGCGAGGCCACCGTGAAGGAGGTCCCGTTCCACGTGATCTTGTGGCTTTGCCAGTTGGAGCCCCAGCCGTTGGCGATGAACTTGTACCCCACGCCGTTGCGGAAGAGGTCATCCTCCGCGTAGCGATCCGTGGAGGAGCCGGAGCCCTGGTAGTCCCCCATGCCGAGCTGGCTCGGCCCCGGTCCGGAGCCGGCGGAGTTGCCGGAGCCGGCGGAGTTGCCGGAGCCAGCGGAGTTGCCAGAGCCGGCAGAGTTGCCAGAGCCGCCCTGGTTCCCGCTGCCGGCCGTGCCAGTGGAGCCGCCGACACCGATCACCGGATTGCAGTTCGCGACGGCCTTGGGCGGCGCCAGATTGGATTGGAAGTCAGCCCGGCCATCCCGATTAGTGTCGATGGAATCGTACAGTCCGTCGCAATCGGCGTCGATGCCGACGCCGTCCGCCTTGCCGTCCCCGTCCATGTCGATGGCGGGGCCGTCGTTGATGCCGTCGTTGTTCAGGTCGATACCGTCCGCCACGCCGTCGCCGTTTTCGTCCACCAGGGTGCCCAGGTCGTCGGCGATACCGTCGCCGTTCTTGTCGACGCCCTTCGCGTCGCTGCCGCTGCCGCCGCAGGCCGCCGCCAAGACGAGCGCGGTGAAACAGGCAGAAAGCGAGGTCAAACCAGTGGAGGAACGCTGCGGCCTAAGCGCCATGACCCTCAAGGTACTACAGATGTGAGAACGGTTCCAGTCGTGAGCTGCTGCTAAGTGACGAGGTCCCAGAATTTCACACTTTGCTCTGTAAAATTGGCTTTCCAAGGAATCCGGACCGCCCCCCAAATCCAAGGATTCGAGAATATCGAATCCTTGGCTGCACTCAGCTGCGCGCCGCCGCGCAAGATCGCAATCTTTACTTTCAGCCGCATTTTCCAGGGGCTTTGCTCCGGTGCCCGGAATGCGAAACCGGTTCCAGTTTTGTCCTGGCAAAGCGGTTTCGGTCGAGTAAGATAGGGGTCTACTGCGCGTGCCGGAGCTGGCACGCTTACTCGTACGAGAACCCCGCGAAAGGTCGTCGGAGAATGAATACTGTGAGCAAGCTGTTGTTCTTGGGTGCGGCCGTAGCGGGCGCATTTGCCTGCAGCGCCGAGGCTGAGTCGCCGACGCCGAAGCCGAGCAACGGCACGGC
>JAEYOT010000876.1 GCA_023411445.1 Pseudomonadota bacterium | reverse complement strand
CGATAGCGCTGAGCCCGGCCAGGGCGGCGTGCGGTCCGCCACCACGGACTGAGCAACACGAACCGGGCTACAGCAAGTAGCGGAGGAGCGACCCACCACGGCGCAAGCCGTCGGTGGGTCGTTTCGTTTGTCCCGGTGCTCAGCCCTTGAAGAACTCCCAAATCGTCGAGGGGCCGGGGTTCCGAAAGCCGATGTAGTGGCCGCCGTCCTTGACGGTCCACAGCTCGACGCCGCCGCGCTGGCAGTCACGGAAGCGCTCGCGCTTCGTCTCCGGGCCGCTGAGGCTGGCCTCGAAATCCACCGGCTCCAGCGGCTGCGTGGTGCTGCTGCAGCCGAGCGCCTTGGCCCAATCTTCCGCGGTCTGGCGCGCAGAGATGTGCCGAGGAAGCTTCGGATCTTTGAACAGGTGCCCGCCCTCGTACGTCACGATCGGATCTGAGTCGCCGTGAACCTGCAGCACCTTGAGTGACGCAGGCTGCTTGCACGACGAGCGATCCATGGGGCCCGCACCGGCGATGCTGATCACGCCGCGGACCAGCTCCGGCTTTTCGCACGCCAGGCGGTGCGCCATGAACGCGCCGTTGGAGTAGCCGCCGACGTAGACGCGCTCGCGATCGATGGGTGCGCCGGCGATGGTGCGCTCGAGCAGCTCGCTCAAGGCGGATACGTGGTCCAGCGCTGGCCCGTCGAAGTTGCAGCAGCTCGGACCAGCGTCCCAGAAGCGACGGCTCTGGCTGTCGATGGGACCGTTCGGGGCCATCCAGGCGAGGCCGTTCTGCTCGGCGAACGCCGGCCACTCGCTCAGCCGCTCGATCATCTCGGCCGACGTGCCCAGCGCGTGCAGCATCAGGAGCAACGGCGCTTTCTCACCCGGACCCAGCTGCGGCAAGTGGAGCTCCGCCGTGAGCGCGCCCGCCTTAGTCGCTGGAGCGGGTGGAGCTGCGGCAGAGGGTGCCGTTTGGGGCGCTACGGCCACGATGGTGGCTGCGCCGGTCGCGGTCACCGATGGCTCCTGCTGCGTGGGTTGGCGCTGGCAGCCGAATCCGGTGAGCAGGAGGGGAGCGAGGAGCAGAGGGCGCATGAGCTGCGCACGATAGCAAGAGCCGTACCGTGAGGCTCTAGCGCGTCACGCGGCCGATGGCGATCGGCGTCTCGAGCACGAAGGCCGAGCGTAGGCCGAACCAGCCGTACGCCTTGGGCGCGCCCGTCTCCTCGTCTGCCACGAGCAGGATCACGCCGGAGCCGAAGCCGTCGCGGCCGGTGCCTCGACGGTCGTCTTCGTCGTGCTGGTAGGAAGACGCGTCCGCGATGCGCACCGTGAAGGCGCCGGGCATACCTGGCACGGGGCGGGGCGCCTCCAGGAAGAAGCCGACGTGACCGGTGTGCGGCGAGCGGAGTTGCTTGGGCTTCAGCCAGGCCACGATGTCCCCTGCGCGACCGTCTTCGATGCGGGCGATCTTGCGCATGCCGCGCGGCGTGCGCTCGCCGACCGGCGCCTTCGCGATCTCCCAGTAGTAATCCCTGGCCAGCGGCCGATTGCGCTGCGAGCGAGCCACGATGGCGGAGTGTGCGCCGGGCGCCGTGCGGCGGAGCACCCAAGTCACGAAGCCCGAGCAGTCGAACTCGTAGCGACCCTCACCCTCGTTCACGATCGTGGCATGGTTGTACTTCGCGGCGCGCAGCGTCTCCTGGATGCGCTCGATGCGTTCGAGGACGTGTTGGTTGCGCTCGGCGGGCTGCTGCGAGCTCCAGGCAGCGTGCGGAGCGAGCAGCGCAAGGGAGCCGAGGAGGAGCTGGCGTCGACCGGGCATACCGGTATTTGACACGGCTAGCGCCGCGCGCTTGGGTTACGCTCAGCACGTGGCAGCCCAAGCCGAAGCCGAGGTGCTCGCGGTCGCGGGCCGCGAGGTGCGCATCTCCCACCCCGAGAAGCCTTACTTCTGGAAGCAAGTCCGCCTCACCAAGCTGGAAATCGTGCGCTACTACCTGGCGGTGGCGGAGGGCGCCCTGCGCGGCATTCGGGATCGCCCGCTCGTGCTCAAGCGCTTCGTCAACGGCGCAGAAGCTCCACCATTCTACCAGAAAAGGGCGCCGCACCCACACCCGGACTGGCTGCGCACGGTGACGCTATCGTTCCCGTCCGGGCGCACCGCTGAGGAAGTGGTGGTGGACGACGCGGCCGGCTTGGCCTGGGTCGTGAACCTGGGCTGCGTGGAGCTACACCCACACCCGGTGCGCTCGGCGGATCTCGAGCACCCCGACGAGCTACGCGTGGATCTGGATCCTGGACCCGGCGTGGCATGGGACGACGTGCGCAAGGTGGCGCTCGAAGTGAAGGCGCTGCTGGACGAGCACGGGCTCTACGGCTACGCCAAAACCAGCGGCTCACGCGGCATGCACGTCAACGTGCGCATCCAGCAGCGCTGGTCGTTTCAAGAGGTGCGGCGCGCCGCGCTGGCGCTCTCGCGTGAGATTGAGCGCCGGGTGCCGACCTTGGCCACCTCCAAATGGTGGAAGGAAGAGCGCCACGGCGTCTTCCTGGACTACAACCAGAACGCGAAGGATCGCACCACGTGCTCGGCCTTCTCGGTGCGCCCGTTGCCCGATGCTCGCGTGTCGGCGCCGCTGTCGTGGGACGAAGTTCCCAGCTGCGAGCCCGCCGATTTCACGGTCTTCACGCTGCCCGCTCGTCATGCGGCGCTGGGCGATCCGCACGCGGACATGGACGACCATCCAGGCTCGCTCGACGGCCTGCTGGAGCTCGCTGCGCGCGACGAGGCCTCCGGCTTAGGGGACGCCCCTTGGCCACCCCACTTCAAGAAGATGAGCGGCGAAGCGCCGCGCGTCGCGCCTTCGCGCGCTAAGAAATCGGATACGTCGAAGGCCAGGCGCGTGAAGATGCCGCTCCTGACGATCGCGAGCTCACCGGACAAGGAAGCTGCCCTGGCCGGGCTCGAGCGCTGGAAGCAGAAGTACCCACGCGCCGCGAGCCACTTGGCCGTGGATGACGTGCTGGTGGACAACATGCGTGGACGCTCGTCCACGTTCACGCGCGTGCGCGTCAACCTGCGCCACGTACCAGAGGCGGAGCGCCCGCCGCAGGAAACGCCAGATCCGAATGACGATCCGACGCGCGCCTTTCGCGAGGCGAGGAAGTCAGCCGGCCGCGCTCGCGGCTGAGCCGCCGAAGATGGCGGCAAGCTCTGCTGCCGGGACTACCTCCAGCTGCGCGTAGGTGCACTCCGCGCTGGGCTTGTCCGCGCGGAAGCGACGAAATTGCGCCGTGTGACGGAAGCGGTCCCCCTGCATGTGGTCGTAGCCAACCTCGACCACGAGCTCTGGCCGCAGCGGCTCCCACGACAGATCCTTGCCTTGGCTCCAGCGGCTCTGGCCCCCTGGCATGCGCTGGCCCGCGCTGCCCGCCTCGCCCTGCTCGGCCCA
>JAEYOT010000857.1 GCA_023411445.1 Pseudomonadota bacterium | reverse complement strand
GCCTTGCTCGCGTCCACGGCCAGCTGCTCGGCGACGCTGGGCAGCCGCAGCGAGTGCGGCGCGCGCAAGGTGTGAAGCTTGCCAGACGGCTCACGCAGCCGCACCTCGCCGCTGGACATGACCAGCGACAGCCCAGCGCGCTCCGGCTCCCACGCCAGGTCGAACTCGGTGCCCACGACCCGCACCTCATACGGCCCCGCGATGAAGCGGTAGCTCGTGTCCTCGTTCGGCTGCACGCGCACGTGCAGCTTGCCGGAGACCAGCCGCGTGAGCGCCGCGTTGCGCCCGACCACGTCCACGCTGAAGCGAGTCCGATTCTCCGCCAAGATGGAGCTGCCATCCGAGAGGCGAACCGTGGCCTCACCGCGCGTGGCCTCGATCACGCCGCCGCTGGCCGCGCCACCCCGCACCTCGTAGGTCAGCTGCGAATCCGCGCGGAACCCGAGCGCGAGCGCACCGCCGGCGATGAGCGCGACGGCCGCGGCGATCGCCAGCAGCCGGCCCAAACCCGCCTTGGGCTCGACGTTACCTGCCGCGTGCGGCAGCCGGCTCTCCACGCGCTCCCAGGCACGGCGCGCGTCCCGCGCGGCGACGCGCGAGGCGTGCTGCTCCGACAGCACGTTGATGACTGTGCCCACCTGACGGGGATCCAACGGCTCGCGCGGATCAGCCATGACGCTCCCGGTGGGCTTGCACGTAGTCCGCCAGTAGCGCGTTGCGGCTCACGCGCTTGAGCACGTGCTCATTGGCCCGCCGCACGCGGCGCTTGGCGGTGGACTCCGACACGTGCAGCACGCGCGCCAGCTGCGACACCTGCATGCCCTCCAGGTTGGAGAGCACGAACGCAGCGCGCTCATCCGCCGACAGCTCGTCCAGGATGCGCGACAGCTGCAGGAGCGCGGCTTTGGCCTTGGGATCGTCCGACCCCGCCTCCTGCTCGTACTCGCTGACGGAGCCAGTGAAGCGCTGGAACAGCTCACGCCGCTTGCGCAGCTTAATCTGCCGCCGCGCGAGGTTCATCGTGATCGACACGAGGTAGCTGCGGACGGCGAGCTGACTCTGGATGCGATGCGCGCTCTCGAAGAACGTAACGAACACGTCACCGACGAGGTCCGCGATCTCCGCGCGCGGCCCGAGGGACTTGACCAGTAGCCCGTGCACCAAGCCGTGGAAGGCGTCGAAGGCGCGCCGCTGCCAGCCGGGCTGCCGCTCGATGATGGCCTTGTGGAGCTCCGCCGCCTCCGCCGCGCCGCGCGCAGACGGCGCCGTGAAACTCGACGGCACCACGTTCGCCACGTGCGCTAGACTAGCAAATGTCATGGCCCCCACCGCTGTTTGCCGGCGGAGAAGCTCACGATCGGGCCAAAAACCGATCGGAGTAAAAACTTCGTGCGCAGCCGTCATCGGCGCGATGTTCGCGCTCGGCTGCGGCACGACGCCGATTGATGCGGTGGTGCAGGACGACACGGGTTACCCTGGTATGTCCGGCGCCGGCGGCGTCATGACCGCCAACTGCAGCGAGCCCGGGGCCGGCCGGTTCATCTTGCAAGCCGTAAACGGCTGCCTGCGCCATGGCGAGCCCACCACCGTCTTCACCGAGCCAGCGTTCTCCACGGAGCTCACGGAGGACTGCAGCTCCACTCGAGCCCAGTGGGACTTGACCCCAGCAGGGGCAGGCACCTTTACCATTCGCAACGTGGACAGCGAGCTCTCACTCGACGTGCGAGCCGCCTCGGAGTTTCCCGGAACACCGCTCATTCTTTACGACCCGAACACGCTCGATAATCAACGCTTCTTCGCGCGCGCTCGCTTTCTGGACGTCTATGAGCTTTCCCCGCGCCACGCTTCCCACCTTTGCTGGGAAGCGCGGGGGACAACGGTAGAAATTTGGCCCTGTAGCGGCCAGGAGCCCGCGCAGAATTTCCGCTTCCTGCGCAGGACTTGCCCCTGAGCGGAGTCAGCTCTACCCCATCGCCATGCTAGGCGGCGCTGGCCCCCTCGTCCCCGCGTTGGTGGCGTCATCGCTGACGCTGAGCGCCTGTCAGCGCCCGGCGCCCGCTGGCGAGCCGCCGGTGCAGGTGGCTGCAGCCAGCGACCTGACGCTGGCCTTCGAAGAGCTCGGTCGACTCTTCGAGCAACGCTCGGGGCGTCAGCTCACCCTCTCGTTCGCCGCGTCGGGCGCGCTGGCGAGACAGCTCAGCCAGGGCGCTCCGTTCGACGTGTTCGCTGCGGCCAACACCGCCTTCGTCGAGCGCGCAGTCGAGGACGGGGCCTGCGACGGCAGCAGCATCACGCGCTACGCGCGCGGACACGTCGTGGCCTTTAGCCGAAGCGACGGTGTGCCGCTAGCCAGTCTTTCCACGTTGGCGGAGCCGAGCGTGCAGCGCGTCGCGATCGCCAATCCGGAGCACGCGCCGTACGGCAAGGCCGCGCGCGAAGCGCTCGAGCGCGCAGGCCTGTGGCGCGCCGTCCAGCACAAGATCGTGCAAGCCGAGAACGTGCGCCAAGCGCTGCAGCTCGCCGAGAGCGGTAACGCCGACGTCGCCCTCGTCTCGCTGGCTCTCGTCGCGGGCGATGCGCGGGGGCAGCGACTAGCGCTCGATCCCACGCTGTACGCGCCGATCGAGCAGAGCCTGGTGGTGTGCCAGCACGGCAAGAACCAGCGCGGCGGGCGTGACTTCGCCAGGCTCGTGTCCTCCGCCGAAGGGCAGGCGATCTTAAGGCGCTACGGCTTCGCCAGCCCGAGCGAGTAGACCGGCCAGTAGCTGCTGCCCTTCCGGCCAATCTCCGAGGCAGCTATCGGCGTTGATGTGACCGCGGAGACCCACGTCGCACAGCTCGCTACGCCAGGCAGCCGCGCAGCGCTCAGCGTGCGCATAGCTGCCGTACGGATCGTCGTGGCTCGCGACCATGCGGCTGGGGAACGGCAGCGGCGAGAGCGGCGGGTCCGCGAAGGTGCGCGCGGCTTCCGGGTAGAGCGCGCCCGCCGGATCCGGCACGGCGACGAGCCGGGCCGCGTGCAGCCGGCCCCCGCGCGCCGCCCAATGCGCCACGGCCAAGCAACCCAAGCGGTGCGCGACGATCACGACCGGCAGGGTGGCTGCGGCCACGGCGCTGTCGATGCGCGAGAGCCACACGCCGAGCTCCGGCGCGTCCCAGTCTGGCATCTCGATGCGCTGGTACTCCGGATGCAACGCCTCCCAGCGAGACTGCCAGTGGCTCGGACCGGAGCCACCTATGCCCGGCAAGATCAGCACCTGCAGATTCACGGGCGGCACCCTATCACGACAACGTAAAAACGAGCGCCAGCTCGGGCAGCGTCGCCGCGCCAGCCGCGCGCGCTCAGCCGGCGGAGGTGAGCCCACGCAGCGCGGCCAGTACGCCAGCGAGCACTCGCTCCCGCGAGTCCGCCCTCGGCGCCTCCCCCCGCGCGGCTTGCAGCACGGCGCGGCCGTCGCTCGGCGATGAAGGCACGAGCTCGAGCGCGCGCGCGGCGGGCCGAGGCACACGAGCTGGAGCCGTGACGAGCGGACCGTGAAAGGAGCGGCGTACCCAAGCCATCGCTGGCCCAACGAACTACGGGCCGGCGCGTTTCACCGCAGTATCGCCGCGGCTTCCGGCGTGCGCGCAGCAGATTCCAGCCGGATCTCTCAGCAAAATCGTCGCTGGGCCGGGGGGACTTTCCGCCGCCGCTCCCGAGCGCTAGGTGGCAGAGCATGAAGACTCCGTTCGGCAAGCAGGCGAGCGGCTTGCGGCTCGAGCGCATGAACGCTTCGCCGCGCTACCGCGACGGCGCATTTCACAACCTGCATCCGATCCTGCCGGGCCTGCGCAGCGGCGCGATGCCTTCGCTCACGGACTTCTTGTGCGCCGGAGGCAGGCGCGTGCCAGCGGCTCCGCTCGCCACGGTGGACCCTCGCCCGCTCTGGGCCCGTCCCCCCGAGACTGGGCTGCGACTCACCTGGCTCGGGCACTCCACCCTGCTGCTGGAGCTGGATGGCGTGACCGTGCTCACGGATCCGGTCTGGGGCGAGCGCGTGTCGCCCGTCGGCTTCGCTGGCCCACGACGCTTTCATCCCGTGCCGGTCACGCTGGAGCAGCTGCCGCGCGTGGACGCCGTGATCATCTCGCACGACCACTACGACCACCTCGACTACCCGACGATCCAGAAGCTGACCCGCAGCGACGTGCCCTTCATCACCAGCTTGGGCGTGGGCGCGCACCTGGAGTCGTGGGGCATCGCGCCGGAGCGCATCACTGAGCTAGATTGGTGGGAGAGCACCCCCATCGCCGGTGGACGCGCGCAGGTGACGGCGGCTCCTTCGCAACATTTCTCCGGCCGTGGACCGGGCTTGAAGAACACGACGGCCTGGTCATCCTTCGTGGTGCGCGGCGACCGACACAGCTTCTTCTTCAGCGGCGACACCGGTCTCACCACGGAGTATGCTCTGGTCCGGGAGCAGCTCGGCCCGTTCGATATCGTGGCGCTCGAGGTAGGCGCCTTTCACCCGGCCTGGGGCGACATCCACCTCGGCCCGGAGAACGCGCTGAAGGCGTTCGAGCTGCTCGGCAGTAGCTGCTTTCTGCCGGTCCACTGGGGCACCTTCAACCTGGCCTTGCACGAGTGGGACGAGCCGGCGGAGGTGCTCCTGCGCTCCGCCAGCCTCGCGAGCTTGCTCATGCCCGAGCTGGGCGCCGCCGTGGAGCCAGCCAGGCGCGCGG
>JAEYOT010000818.1 GCA_023411445.1 Pseudomonadota bacterium | reverse complement strand
CCTCGGCCTGCCGCTGGCCCGATAGGAGGCTGCCCAAATCCCGACCCCGGATCCGCGGCGGCCTCGGCACGGCCAGCGCCGAGAGCACCGTCGGCATCAAGTCGATGGTCTGCACCACCTCGTTAGTGCGCTGGGCTTTCACGCCAGGACCGACCACGACGAGCGGCACTCGCACCTGCTCTTCGTAGACCGAGCTGCCATGGTAGCGCCCGCCGTGATCACCGAACTCTTCCCCGTGGTCGGCGGTGACGATAGTGACGCCGCCGGGACGGCGCTCGCTCATCAGCGCGACCAGGCGACCCAGCGTGGCGTCCGCTGCGGCGATCTCCGAGTCGTAGCGATCGACGTCGCGATCACCGAAATCATAGCCCGGGTGAAGCTCGTACGGCTCGTGCGGGCCGAACAGGTGGACCCACACGAACAGCGGCTTATCGCGGGGCGAGCCGTCCAGGTATTCCCGCACCTGCTGCAGGCGCTTCTCGCCTTCCGCAAACTCCACCCAGCGGTACTCGAAATCCAGCTTGCGCTGCTCGAAGCTCTGAAAGCGCCCCTGGTCGATGAAGAACACCGCGGGCGGGTAGAAGGCGGCGGTACGGTAACCATACGTACGGAGCAGGCCGGCCCAGGTGTCCGAGTCTTCACCGGCGCCCTGCAGCAGCAGCGGGCGCATGTACTTGCCGGTCAGCAGGCTGGTCACCGAATACGACGTGTGCGGCGTGGGGCTATAAGCCCGCTCGAACACGGTGCCGCGCGCTGCCAGCGCGTCCAAATGGGGCGTCACCTTGCGTGAGTAGCCGTACGCGCCCACGTGGTCCGCGCGCAGCGCGTCGATGGTCACGAGCAGCACGTCCTGCCCCTGAAAGCGCAGCGGCGAAGCCGCGCCGACGGTCAGCTCTGGCTCATCGCCCTCGGGCAGCGGCTCCGGGGGTGCCAGGCGGGCGCTCAGCTGCACCACCTCGGCGGCGATCGGCGCCGACTCCAGCAGGATGAAGCGCAAGTTGTCGAAGCGCGCCAGGCGCTCGGCGGCGGGCGTGACCAGCGTGGCCGCGAGCAGGCCGACCAGCGTGAGACCGAGCGATGCTAGGAGCCCGCGGCGCAAATCCGTGCGGCCCTGCCCTGGCCGCGCAGCGAGCGGCGGCACCAGCACGGAGGGCGCCAGCAGCAGCGCCGCGATCGCCAGCGCCAAGTGAAACGCCGGGTACAGCCGAACCAGCACGAAGCGATTGACCAGCTCGCAGGCCAGGATCACGAGCGCCGCTCCGAGCGCGAAGCGCTCAGGGGTGCGGCGCAGCACCGCCGAGAGCGGCCGCGCCAGCACGATCGTGGCCGCGCAGGCGACCCCCGCTACGGCGAGCGAGAACGCCAGGCGCACGCCCGGCCCCGCCAGATGTCGCCCGCCGCCGACCCCAAATCCGGCCAGCGCCGCGCCGGTCGCCACCATCAGGCCGAGCATGACCCGGTGCGAGCGCGAGCGCTCCGCGGAGGTGAGCAGCTGCAGGAGCAGCCCGCCCGTAGCTCCCGCCACCACCGCCAGCAGCACGAACGCGGGCAGCAGCATGGTGGCCCCGCCGTGGATCTCCCAAATGCTGGAGATCTCCGAGCCGCGCAGCGATAGCACCACCGCGAGCTCGAGCAGACACAGGGCCAGGCTGGCGACGCTGCCGTAGGTCGCGGCGCGCACCTTCGACATCTCGAGCAGGGTCGCTCGCGCGCTCGCGGGGATACTGTGCCGCGAGCTCACCGGGCCGCGTTCACTCATCGAAATTCGATTTCAGCGATCTCGTAGCGGCGCTTGCCTGCGGGCAGGTTGATCACGACCTCGTCACCGATGGACTTGCCGATCAGAGCACGCGCCAGCGGCGCCGAGATGCTGATCGTGCCAGCGTTGATGTCGGCCTCGTCCGCGCCGACGATCTGGTAGACGGTCTCCTCGTCCGTATCGAGGTTGGTCACCTTGACGGTGGCGCCGAAGCGCACGCGATCGCCGGAGAGCTTGCTCGGATCGATGATCTCGGCGCGCGCTAGCTTGTCCTCGATGTCCTTGATGCGCGCTTCGCACAGACCCTGCCGCTCCTTGGCGGCGTGGTACTCGGCGTTCTCCTTCAGGTCGCCATGCTCACGCGCTACCCCGATTTCTCGGGAAATCTTGGGGCGCTCCTCCTTGAGGCGCGCGAGCTCCTCGCGCAGCTTCTGGGCTCCTTGGGGCGTCATCGGGACCGGCTCGGCCATGGGGCGGCATCATTACCTCAAGCTCCACGGCAGGCTAGGAGGTTCGTTCGAAAAAAGGCCCGCTCACCCGCCACCCTTGCCGCCGCTGGCGGAGAACGCTACCAGGCCGTAGAAAAATGAAGCCGGTGACCGCGTCCGCTCGTTTCGCTCCGGGGCTCCTACCCCGCTTCGCCCGCGCCGTCAGGCCGGCCCTGGTGACGTGCGTGCTCGGCGCCGCCCCGCTGCTCGGCTGCGCCACCACTGAAGGCGGCGCGGAGACGGCGCTGGACTACACGGACAACGCTCGCCGTGAGTACGAGGTCGCGCTCGAAGCGTACGAAGACAAGAACTGGGAGCTTGCCAATGAGCTCTTGAACGAGGTCAAGCGCAAGTACGCCTACAGCCGCTACGCGCGACTGGCAGAGCTGCGCTTGGCTGACGCGGCTTTCCAGCAAGAAAAGTACGCGGAGGCCATTACTGGCTACCGGGAGTTCGTTCACGACCACCCGAACGATCCGGAGGTGCCGTACGCCCGGTACCGCATCGCGAAGGCCGAGTACGACTCCGTGAGTCAGTCGGTCATGCTCCCGCCGCTCGAGGAACGCGATCTCGCCTCGGTCAACGACGCGCTCGTCACGCTGCGCAACTACCTCTCGGACTACCCCGGCTCCGAGCACACCGAGGAGCTGCGCTACATGCTGGACGTGGTGCTCGGCTTGCTGGCACGCCACGAGCTGTACGTGGCCCGCTACTATTTGGCAGAGGGCCGCTTCGACGCCGCGGTGGTGCGCTGCGAGTACGCGCTGAAGAACCTCAAATCCTCCGGGCTGGAGCCTGAGGGCATGGTGCTCTTGGGCGAGATCTACATGAAGCAGAAGCGCAAGAAGGACGCGCGCGAGGTGCTAAATAAGCTGCTGCAGCTCTACCCGGAGAGCGCCTTCGCCGTGCCGGCCAAGAACTTCCTGGCCCTGCTGGACCAGTCATGACGCAGGCGGCCCCCCTTACCGAAGCGACGCCCTCGGTGCTGGTGGTCGACGACGAAAAGAACATCCGTCGCACGCTATCGATGGTGCTGGGCGGCGAGGGCTTCCGGGTGCTGGAGGCCGAGTCCGCGGAGCGCGCGCTCGAGGTGCTGTCCGATCCGGAGCAGCCGGTCGATGTGGCCATTTTCGACCTGAACTTGCCCGGCATGACCGGCCTGCAAGCTCTGGAGAAGCTGCGGGCCGACGAAGCGACCAAGCACGTGCCGGTCGTGGTTATCAGCGGGCACGCCACGGTTCACGACGCCGTGCTGGCGATCAAGCTGGGCGCCAGCGACTTCTTCGAGAAGCCGCTGTCTCGCGAGCGCGTGCTGGTCAGCGTGCAGAACGCCATCCGCACCGCGCGCCTGTCCCGCACCGTGGAGCGGATGCGGGCGGAGCTCGAGGCGCGCTACGAGATGATCGGCACCAGCCAGCCGATCCAGAAGCTGTTCGCTGACATCGACAAGGTCGCGCCCACCAAGGCCAGCGTGCTCATCACGGGTGAATCCGGCACCGGCAAGGAGCTGGTCAGCCGCGCCATCCACCGGCTCAGCCCGCGCAAGGACGCGCCGTTCATCAAGGTCAACTGCGCCGCCATCCCGCGCGAGCTGATCGAAAGCGAGCTATTCGGGCACGAGCGGGGCTCCTTCACGGGCGCGCAAGGCCGCAAGCGGGGCTTCTTCGAGCAGGCTCACGGCGGCACGCTCTTCCTCGACGAGATCGGCGACATGGACTTGACGGCGCAGGCCAAGGTGCTGCGCGCGCTGCAGAACGGCGAGGTAGTGCGGGTCGGCTCCGAGCACGTCATCCACGTGGACGTGCGCGTGCTCGCTGCCACCAACAAAGATCTGGCCAAGGCCGTGAAAGACGGCCAATTCCGCGAAGATCTCTTCTTCCGCCTGGACGTGTTCCCGATGCGGGTGCCGGCGCTGCGCGAGCGGCGGAGCGACGTGAGGCTGCTGGCGGACTCGTTCGTCGCCGCGTTCTGCCGCGAAAATGGCCTACGCGAGAAGAAGATCGATCCCGGCGTGTACGAGGCCCTCGAGCGCCGCTCGTTCCCCGGCAACGTGCGAGAGCTGAAGAACGTGGTGGAGCGCGCGGCGATCCTCTCGAGTGACGTGATCACGGTCGCCGACTTGCCCGAAGATCCGCACACTAGCCCGTTCGAAGACGAGGTCGACGGTGAAGACACGGCGACGACCACGCCGCTGCCGGCCGCGCCGAAGACGCCGGGCGCGCAGCTCACCCTGCGCGAGTTTCGCGAGGGCGCCGAGCGCACGTACATCATCGATACGCTCAAGGCGCTGGACTGGAACATCAGTAAGGCCGCGGTGGTGCTGGGCGTGGAGCGCACCAACCTGCACAAGAAGATCCGCGCCTACGGCATCAAACGCGGCGAGGCATGAGCTCGACCAAGCGCCCGCGCGGCACCCTGATGGGTGAAGGCGTCGCGGACGCCTTGGTCAGTCCTGGTCGCACGCCGAGCGTCCTGGCCCTGCACGGCTTCACCGGGACGCCGCAAGAGATCGCGCTGATCGTCTCAGCGGCCAGTGAGCTCGGGCTCGCCGCCGAGGGGCCGCTCTTGCCTGGTCATGGTGCCCGCGTGAGCGACCTGGCCCCACTGCGCTTTCCAGATTGGCTCGCAGGCGCCGAGCAGCACTACCTGCGCTTGGCCGAGCGCGGCCCCGTGGTGGTCGCGGGGCTCTCGATGGGCGCCTTGCTGGCCCTGCACTTAGCCGCCAAGTACCCCAGCACGACCGCCGGGGTCATCGCGCTGGCGAACGCCGTCTGGCTCAAGAGCCCCTGGCCCACGCTGCCGCTGAAGCTGATCGACAGGCTGCGCCTACCCGACTTCTGGATGCCGAAGTCAGGGCCAGACTTGGGCGATCGCGAGCAGCGCGCGGTGCACCTGACCTACAATGCTCAGCCGGTACGCGCCGCCGTCTCGCTCTTGCGCGCGGGCGGAGCCTTCGTCAGCGAGCTTCACCGCGTGAAAGCGCCTACCCTCATCCTGCACGGGGCGCTCGACCAGGTCACGCCTGTCTCGAACGCCTGGCGCGTCGCCGTACGGCTCGGCACCGTGGACAAGCGCGTCGTGATCTTCCCGCGCTCGCGCCACATCCTCACGCGCGACGTGGAGCGCGACGCCGTGCGGGCCGAGCTGACCCAGTTTCTGCGCCGGTTCTAAGTAGCTCGCGCCGCTCACCGAAACGTGACGTCGTCTAGCCATAGATCCACGGGGCCAGCCGGCGCGTCCACGATGAAGGCGATCGTGAACGCGGGCGGCTCCGATGGCTCCGTGGTCTCGGGCGGCTTCATGTCGGCGAGCGGCACGGCGAAGCGTTGCCACTCCGTGCCGACCTTGACGGGAGCCACCGGCCAAAGCCTGCCCTCGGCCTTGGCCGCGAAGTAGTCGGCGTCCAGCGTCGCTTTCACGCTAACCAGCACCGTAACCGGCGGCTCCGCCTTGGCTGAAAATGCGACCGCCGAGGTGAGTCCCACGACTGCCACGTGGTTGTGCGTGGACAAGCTGGCCTGGAGCGGCTTGCCGGTGAACGTGACGTGCACGAGCGCGGCGTCTTGATCGTCTGCTGCCGCTTCGTACGGGCCGCCAGCCTCCTGCACGAACCACGGGAAGGACTCGTCCAGCTTGAGCCCCGCGAGCGGGCTTCCCGAGCTCGGCGCCCCCGCCTCGCCTGAGCCCGGCTTCTCGCCGGCGCCGCGCGTGGCCTCCCCACCGCACGCCGCGACCAGCCACGCCATCCCGAGGACGAAGAGGAGCCTCACGCATCCTGAGTGCGCCAGCACGGCCAGACCTAACGCCCGGTGCTGCCGTAGCCGCCCGCGCCGCGCGCGGTTTCACTCAGCTCGTCCGTTTCCACGATCTTCACCTGCTCGACGCGCGTGATCACGATTTGCGCGATGCGCGAGAGTGGCTCCACCACGTACGGGTCCTGCCCATGGTTGATCAGCACGATGCCGACCTCACCGCGAAAGTCCGCGTCGATGGTACCGGGTGAGTTGACGATGCTAAGGCCGTGCTTGAGCGCCAGCCCCGACCGGGGCCGCACCTGGCCCTCGTAACCTTCCGGAATCTCGAAGATCAGCCCCGTGGGGATCAGGCGTCGCTCACCTGGCGCCAGCTGCACGGCCTCCGGGAGCGCGGCGCACAGATCGAGCCCGGCGGAGCCCTTCGTTTGATAGGCGGGGAGCGGCACGGGGACGGCGCCAGTGCGGCGTAACTTGAGCGTAGGCTGGGTCATGCGGGGTTCGTCGTGGTCACGCTGCTGCCGGCAGCTCGGATCCGGTGTCGCTCGAAGATCTCGTCGGCCATCTGCGATAGCTTCTGCGCCTCGCGCTGGATCTCCGGGATGCTCTGGTAGTGCGCCGAGGCGGAGACGTAGCCTGAGAAGGCGCGGTAGCTCTTGGCTACCTCCAGCTCGTTGCCGATCTCTTTGCAGATGGCGATCGAGCGCATGAAGTAGTCCACGGCCTTCACCTCGTGGCCGTCACCCCAGGCGCCCGCGCCCGTGACCTCGCCCAGCGTGCGCAAGGCCACGGCCAGATGAGGCTTGCTGCGGACCTGCCCAAACAGGTCCACCGCGCGCTTGATGCTGTCGCGCGCCAGCTTCAAGTCCCCGCGCTCCAGGTAGGCCTTGGCCAGGGCGCGCTTCACGTCCGCCAAGTGCAGCTTGTCGCCGAGATCGTCGCACAGCTGCTCGGCCCGGAGCAGCACCTCAATCGCGCGCTCGGTGTCGTGCGTGCGCAGGTGCGCCTCGCCCATGTTGGCCAGTACCACCGCGATCCGGTTGTTGTCGCCGAGATCTTGCGCCAAAACCAGCGCTTCCTCCAACAAGCTGATGGCCTTGGGGTGCTCACCCTGATCCAGCGCCAGCTGCCCCAAGTCGTTCAGGCTCTCCACGATGCCGAGCGGATCGGACAGCTCGCGCCGGATCTTGAGCGCCGCCTCCAGCGCTTCGCGCGCCTGCGCCTCCTGACCATGATCGCGCCACACCAGGCCAATGTTGTTCAGGCTGAGCGCGATGCTGCGGCCGTCCCCCAAGGCCTTGCGCATGTCCAGGCCGCGCTTCAGCTCGTCCAGCGCCAGCTCGTATTCGCCGCGCATCCACAGCAGCTTGCCGATGTCGTCGTGACAGCTGGCGATGCCGCGCGTGTCGCCCGCGCGCTCGAACAAGGTGAGCGACGTCTCCAGGTGCTCCTGAGCCAGCGCGAGCGAGCCGGTATCGCGGTGCACGCGCCCCATGCGGTTGTGCGCGGCGCCGCCCTTGCCGTGCAGCGCCAACCGGAAGGAGAGCTCCAGCATCTCGCGGAAGGCGGCCAGCGCCTCGTCCGTGCGGCCCAGCAGCAAGAGCACGTCGCCTTGGTTGTGCAGGGCGTCGATGCGGCGGCGCGCGTCGTCGCTGCCCAGTAAGCTCAGCCCCTTCTGGTAGTATTCGTGCGCCTTCTTGGCTGCGAAATGCTCGCGCGCCACGTTACCGGCCTCCAGGTACGTGAAGGCGGCGCGCGTGAGGCAGCCGGCGTGCTCCAGGTGCCTCGCCAGCACGGCCAGGTACTCCTCCTGGCTGCGGATCGCCTCCTTCTGCGACAAGAAGTCGGCGATGGTCTGGTGGTAGCGGCGGAGCGCGGCGGGGCTCGTCAGCTCCGCGATCTTCTCGCGCTCGCGGTTGTGCTTGAAAATGTACTCTTCGTCGTCGGCAAACGCGGAGTCCGGCAGGCGCAGCAGGTAGTCGCGCTCGACCAAGCCGGCTAGCAAGCGCCGGATGCGCGCGACATCCTCAGCCGGCGAATCGGTCCAGTACTCGGGCGCCTTGGCGTCGATGCGCCCGAGCGCCACCAGCGCGCCCAGCCAGAACACGCTGCCGACGGCCGCCGCGTGCTCCAGCACCCGGCGCTCCTGCACCGAGAGCGACGACAACCGCGCCAGCACGGCGTCCTCCACCGTGAGCGGCAGGCGCGCGCTCTGTAGCCGGTCGAGATCCACGCGCCACAGCGGCGCCTCGTCCGGCTCGCGCGGCTGCTCGGCGAGCACGCCGGACTCGAAGAACACGCGCACCATCGCCTCCATCAAGCCGGGCGTCCCGCCCGACATGCCCAGCGCTGCGTCCACGAGCTGCTCGGGCGCGCCGCCCTCGCAGTGCGCCAGCAGCTCGCGCAGGATGCGCGCAGCGCTCTCGGCCGAGACGGGCCCGAGCTCGATCACCTCGTGGCGCGAGCCACCCAGCTCGCGGAAGCCTTCGTAGCGGCTGATCAGCTCGGCCCGCGTCAAGCACAGCAGCAACAGCGGCCCCCGTCCGTGCTCCAGTAAGTGCCCGATCAGCTCCAGCGAGTCGCCGTCGGAAGCGTGCAGATCCTCCAGCACGAGGCAGAGCGGCTGCCGCGCCGTGTCCGCCTCGAAAAAGCTGCGCACTACCGAGCGGCGCAGCACCCGCGCCTGCACGGCGTCCTCCGCCAGCACGCGCGTCAGCGGGGTCTCGGGGAACGGCACTCCCATCAAGGAGCCCAGCAGGAAGCACACGTCACCGACGCGCCGATCATCCAAGACGGCCGAGACCTCGGCGCGCACACGCTCCACCGAAGTGTCGCGATCTTCGCCGTCTTGCACGCCGAAGCGGGCGCGGAGGAGCCGTTCGATCAAGCCGTGGCTCAGGGCCGGCGGTCGGACGCGCGCCTGAAACACCCGAAAGGCGCCAGGTTGCTCCTTCAGGAAGTCCGACAGGAACTCTTCGACGACGCGCGCTTTGCCGATCCCGGGTCCGCCGACCAGCGTGACGGCCCTCACCTCCCGCTGATCCAGCGCGGCGCGTGCCGCGCGGCGCAAGGCC
>JAEYOT010000799.1 GCA_023411445.1 Pseudomonadota bacterium | reverse complement strand
GCCGTGGGCGGGGCTGGGGCAAGGGGTGCGTCTGGGCGCGGTGGGGGTGGTAGCTCGCTGCCGGCACAGTTGAGCAGCCCCAGCGCCAGGGCGGCTACGTGATGGCGAGCGGATCCCGATCGCATGCGGCCACGTGAAACTCGGCGGCGCCCGCGGCGGCGGCGCGCAGCTGCTCGGCTAGGCGCGGCAAGTAGCCGCGCTCCGTGTTGGTGTGATCGCACAGCACGACGCTGCTGCCGTGCTCCACGCGGACGCGTACGTCGTGGTGGCGCATTTCGCCGGTCAAGTAGAGATCGAAGTTGGTCAGCTTCTCGAACACGGAGCCGCCGGCGCCGGCACACACGGCAATGCTGGTGATGGGCTGCCCTGCTGCGTGGCGCGCCGCGGCGGCGAGCCGCACGTGATTGAGCCCGAGGTGCAGCTTGATGCAGCTCACCGCGTCCGTTAGCGAGAGCGGCACCGCGAGTCGCATGCCGCGCCCCTGGCCAAAGCGAGCGTCCGCGGGGTGAGCCACGAGCGGAGCGCGCTCACCAGCGCCGAAGGGCTCCAGCAGCCAGTCGTTCACGCCGCCGGGCGCGGCATCCACCGCGGTGTGCGGCGAGTAGACGGTGATGCCGCGCGCGATGCAGCGCAGCAAGGCGCGCTCGCCTGGCTGCGAGCTGCGGAGGCGCTTCAAGCCCTGAAAAATGGGCGGATGGTACGCGATGATCAGCTGCGCGCCGCGCTCCTCCGCCTCCGCCACCACGTCATCGGAGAGGTCGATCGTGAGCAGCGCCGTTTGCACGGACACGTCTGCCACGGGCGCAGGCTCCAGCAAGAGGCCCACGTTGTCCCACGCCTCCGCGAAGGCGAGCGGCGCCAGCTGCTCGAGCCTTGCCACAATCGACGTCAGGGGGAGGGCCACGCCTGATTGTACTGCCAGATGTCGCGCAGGTTCGGTAGGCTTTCCGCTGCCGATGGCGTTCTTTGCTTGGCTTTCCCGCTTGCTCGCCTCTGTGGTGCCGTTCGGCTTGCTGGCGAAGCACAAGCCGCGGCACTACCGGGAGATGCTGCGCGTGCTGTGGGAGAACCGCGGGCGCTGGCTGTACGCGCTCCGCATCCTGCGCCACGGCGTGTGCGACGGCTGCTCGCTCGGGCCCCGCGGCCTGAAGGATGACGTGCTGCCCGGCGTTCATCTGTGCCTCACGCGCCTGAAGCTGCTGCGCCTGAACACGATGGGGCCGATCCCGGACGAGCTGCTGACGGACGTGCAGGGCTTGCGCGGGCTCTCCAACGAAGCGCTGCACCAGCTGGGGCGAGTGCCTTACCCGCTCCTGCGTCGGCGGGGCGAGCGCGGCTTCACGCGCGTGAGCTGGGACGAAGCGCTGGCGCTCGTGGGCGGTGCCTGGCGCGCCGCCGACCCGTCGCGCATCGGCGTCTTTCTGACCAGCCGGGGCCTCACCAACGAGACGTACTACACGGCGCAGAAGCTGGCGCGCATCGGCGGCACGCCGCACGTGGACACCTGCGCCCGGCTCTGCCACGCGGCCTCGTCGGTCGGCCTGAAGCAAACGCTCGGCTTCGCCGCGCCGACGCTCTCGCTCAAAGACTGGCTGGAGGCCGAGCTGATCGTGATCATCGGCTCGAACCTGCCCAACAATCAGCCGGTATCTACCAAATACCTGCGGGAGGCGCGGCGCTGCGGCGCCCGCATCGTGGTGGTCAATCCGTTCCGCGAGCCCGCGCTGGAGCGCTACTGGATCCCGAGCGTGCCGTCGTCCGCGCTGTTCGGCACCAAGCTCATGGACGAGCTCTTTCAGGTGCGCCCGGGCGGGGACATCGCGTTCATGAGCGGCGTGCTCAAGGCGCTGGATGAAGCGGGCGGCTTCGACGAGCGCTTCCTGGCCGAGCACACCCGCGGCGCACCGGAGCTGCGCGAGAGCCTCCGCCGGCTGACCTTCGCGGAGCTAGCTCAGGATGCCGGCGTGGAGGAAGCGGAGATGCGTCGCTTCGCGGAGCTGTACCGTCGCTCCAGCCGCACCGTGTTCGTCTACTCGATGGGCCTCACCCAGTACGAGTTTGGCGTGGATAACGTGCGCATGGTGGTAAACCTCGCCTTGGCGCGCGGCAACATCGGCCGACCGGGGACGGGCGTGATGCCGATCCGCGGCCATTCGGGCGTGCAAGGCTCGGCCGAGTGCGGCGCCGATCCGGAGAAGCTGCCCGGCGCGGTCTCGCTCGACGAAGAGAACGCGTGCCGCTTCGAGGCGGCCTGGCGTCACGCGATCCCGCGCGGGCCCGGGCTGCGCGCCGCGGAGCTGCTCGACAGCGCCGCTGAGCACGGGTTGGACGTGGTCTACCTGATCGGCGGCAACCACCTGGAGACGATGCCGGATCGGCGCCACGCCCAGCGAGCGCTGGAGCGCGTGCGGCTCCGAGTGCACCAAGACATCGTGCTCAATACTTCCACCTTGCTGGATGCGGAGGAGGCGGTACTGGTGCTGCCGGCGCAGACTCGCTACGAGCAGCGCTCCGGCGGTAGCAGCACCTCCACCGAGCGACGCATCCGCTTCACGCCGGAGATCCGCGGGCCACGCCTGGCCGAGGCCAAGCCCGAGTGGGAAATCCCGTGCCTGATCGGGCGCCAGCTCGAGCCCGAGCGCGGAGACCTGTTTGGCTACGCCGACACGGCGCAGATTCGCGCCGAAATGGCCGAGCTGATGCCGCTTTACGCCGGCATCGAGCGCCTAGCCCAGGAAGGAGATTGGGTGCAATGGGGCGGCCCTCAGCTCGGAGCGTCCGGCTTTCCCACGCCTTCTGGCAAGGCGGAGCTGAGCGTCGTGAACGTGCCCCGCGTGGATGTGCCGCTCGGTCAATTCTTGCTCACGACGCGGCGCGGGCGGCAATTCAACTCCATGACGTACGGCAACAAGGATCCGCTGGCGCGCGGAGCGGCGCGCACCAGCATCCTGCTCGACGCCCGGGATTGGGCGGAGCTCGGCATCGCCGAGGGAGCTCGGGTGCGGGTCACGAGCCAGGCGGGTTCAGTGGAAGCGACGGCTGCGGTGGGGCCGTGCCGCCGCGGTCACGCGCAGGGCTACTGGCCGGAGTGCAATGCCTTGCTAGGTCGCAAGTACGACCCGGCCTCGGGTGAGCCGGACTACAACACGGCCGTGCGAATCGAGCGGGCAGAATGAAAGATCCGAGCGAGCTCGGCGCGCTGCGCTCCGTCACGGCCCTGGAGCATCGTCCCAGCGGCAGCCAAGAGCGGCAGCTGGAAGTAGCGGTGGAGGAGCCCTTCACCATCTTGCTGGCGGGCGAAACGCTGGCCGTCACCATGCGCACGCCGGGCCATGACGACGAGCTCACGGCGGGCTTCTTGCTCGCGGAAGGGCACGACCCCAGCGGCAAGGCGGGGGCGAGCGGCGCTATCCGGCGCGGCACGCTCAGCAGCGCCGCCTGTGGCGTGTGCGGCCGCGATCAGGTTGATGATCTTATCGTGCGCCTTCGCCCGGTGCAATCAACGGCCCGTTTTGCGCCGGAAATGATCACCCGCGCCATGCGCCGATTGCCGGAGCACCAGCCGGCGTTTGCGCGCACCGGCGGCGTGCACGGCGCGGCGCTCATCGCGCAAGATGGAACCTTCTTGCTCGCGCGCGAGGACGTGGGGCGCCACAACGCGGTGGACAAGGTGCTGGGGCGGGCGGCGCTCGACGGCTTGCTGCCGCTCTCCAGCTACGCGCTAGCCGTGAGCGGCCGCACCAGCTTCGAGATCGTGCAAAAGGCGATCGTCGCGGGTGTCCCGGCCGTGCTCGCCATCTCGGCTCCCAGCTCGCTCGCGATCGAGCTGGCGGAGCGCTTCGGCGTGCTGCTCGTCGGCTTCGCTCGCGGTGACTCCTTCACGGCCTACGCTGGTCAGCAGCGGCTCGAGGATGCGTAGTAGCCTTGGATAACGTCACTCACAGCGTAGCGGGCATGCTGGCGGCGGAAGCGGCGCTGGTGTGGCGACGTGAAACGCGAGCGCAGCTCCGCGCGACGGCGTACCTGGCGTCCGTGGTGGCGAACAACTTGCCCGACGCGGACATCGTCTACACCTGGATTACGGAGCCCAAGCCGCTTGGTAGCTTGCTGCACCACCGCGGGCACACGCACACGGTGCTGGTCGGCCTGGTGATGGCTGGCCTCTTCGGCCTCGCGCTCGCGCGCTGGGTGAGGCGCCTACCCGCTGCCGAAGAGCGCGATACGCGGCTGATCTTCGGCTTGTGCTTGCTAGGGCCGCTCTTGCACCTGCTGCTCGATTTCGGCAACAACTATGGCGTTCACCCATTTTGGCCGCTGACGGGGCGCTGGTTCTACGGCGACAGCATCTTCATCATCGAGCCGCTGTGGTGGGCCGCCGCCGTGCCGATCGTGGCGCAGACGGTGCGGCGCCTCTGGCTGCGCAGCGTGCTCTGGCTGCTGCTCGGCGCGGTCTTGGTGCTCACCTGGTTCGTGCCGTTCGTGTTGCCATCCGTGCGGCTGGCGTGCCTGGGGCTCGCGCTGGGGGCGTGGGCAGTGGGGCGCTTCACCGGCGAGCGCACGCGCGTTGCGGTGGCGATCGCGGCCTGCGCGCTGATCGCGGCCGTGTTCAGCGCGGGCTCCTCTCGGGCCAAATCTCAGCTGGCTAGCGCGACGCAGGCGGCCTTTCCGGCGCTGTCCGCGCGGGAGCTGGTGGCCACGCCCTTGCCGGGTAACCCCGCTTGCTGGGACACCTTCGTGGTGGGCGAGCAGGGGCCGGACTACCTGGTGCTGCGAGCGACGGTCGCGCTGTGGCCGCTCGCCCCGCAGGACTGCGGCACGCGCCTTGGAGAGGACCCCACCGCGCTCGTGCGGCTACTGGAGCGGCCCGAGCGCCAGGGGGTGCGCTGGGTCAGCGAGTATCGCGCACCGCTCGCCCAGTTGCGGCGACTGGCTCGAGATGACTGCCGCTTCCGCGCGCTGCTGGAGTTCGCGCGCTTGCCGTACTACTCCGAGATCGGGCGCAGCACCCCCTCGCGGCGCCCCGGCAAGTTCGCGGGTGACTTGCGCTACGATCGCCAGCCAGAGCTGGATTTCTCAGACCTGGAGCTACCGGCCGACCCGCACGGCGGCGAATGCCCCCGCTGGATCCCGGGTTGGCAGCCGCCGCGCGCTGATCTGCTGCTTCAACCGTAGCGATCGTTACGCCACGGGTAGGCCGTGTCCGAGTAACCGCGCTGCTCCCAGAAGCCTGGGCGATCGCCGATCAAGAGCTCGATGCGGTTGATCCATTTCGCGCCCTTCCAAGCGTAGAGCTGCGGCGTGATCATGCGCACCGGTCCGCCGTGCTCGCGCGGCAACGGCGCGCCGTCCACCGTGTGCACGAGCAAGACATCCGGCTTGAGCGCCTCCACCAGCGGCAGGTTGGTGCTGTAGCCATCGTAGGCGTGACACAGCACGTGCG
>JAEYOT010000773.1 GCA_023411445.1 Pseudomonadota bacterium | reverse complement strand
GAACGATTCGCCGATCACGACGGACAGTTCGACGTGGGTGAGCACATCACGGCCACTGCCTCGCGCAAGGTGCTGGAGACTATCGCCGCGGGCGAGGTGCCGCGCAGCCTGATCGCGCTGGTCGGCTACGCCGGCTGGGCACCGGGCCAGCTGGAGAACGAGATCCGCGCGGGCTCCTGGCTGCCGATCGACGTCGCCCCCGAGCTCTTGTTCGAGACGCCGCGCGAGCAAGCCTGGACCGCCGCTTATGGGCGGGTGGGCACGACCCCGATCGCGTTCACGACCCGCACGGTGGGCTCGGCCTAAGCTAGTCGCTGGGCGGCGGCACGCTGCCGATCAGCGGTACGAAGATGCAGGCAGCGCCGGCGCGGTAGTGCAGGGTGCCCTTGTCGTCGCGCTCACAGGTGACGAGCGTTTGCTCCTCGGGCCCGCCCACCGGCATGACGAGGCGCCCGCCCTCCGCCAGCATGGCGATGAGCGTGTCCGGGATCTGCGGGGCCGCCGCCGACACCAGGATGCGATCGTACGGACCGTGCTCGGGCAAGCCGAGCGTGCCGTCTCCCTCGTGCACCGTGACGTCACTGATGCCGATGGCTCGCAAGGTCTCCCGCGAGCGGAGCGCGAGCTCGGCGTGTCTCTCCACCCCGAACACGTGACAGCCGATCTGCGAGAGCAGCGCCAACACGTAGCCCGAGCCGGAGCCCACCTCCAGCACGCGGTGGCGCGGCGAGACGTCCAGCGCGACCAGCATGAGCGCGACCATGGAGGGCTGGCTGATGGTCTGATTCAGCCCGATCGGCAGGGCCACGTCCTCCCCGGCCCGCGCCGCCAGCTCGGGCGGCAGGAAAGCTTCACGCGGCACGCGCTCGAACGCCTCCAGCACGGCTTCGGGCGCGCCGGTGCTGCGAGCGATGCGCGCGCGAAGCAGCTTGCCAGCCTCGGTCGGGGCGAGCGCCATGCGAAAGGATTTAGGCCGTATCCGCGACCCGTGCAATGGTCTCGACGTGGTCCGTCGGACACTGCCGATCCTCATCATGGCGACGGGCGCGCTCGCGCTCCTCGGCGTGGCGCCGGAGCGGGCCGTGGCGGAAGCGCCAAAGTCACGAGGCTGCCCCGCGGAGATGGCCCGCATCGGCGGCTACTGCATCGATCGCTGGGAAGCGAGCGTTGTGGACAAGACGACCGGTGAGGCACTTTCCCCCTACTACCCGCCGTCACCGAGGTTGCTGAGCGAGGTGTGGCGCGGGTGGTTGGTGGAGCGTGACCAGCTGGGTGACGAAGCGGCGCGAGCCATGCCGCTGCCGCCGCTCAGCGAGCTGCAGCGGCGCGGACGCTTCGAAGCCAAAGCCGTGTCGCGCCCCGGCGTCATCCCGCAGAGCTACCTGTCGCAACCGCTCGCGCGCAAAGCGTGCGAGAACGCGGGCAAGCGACTGTGCACCCAAGCGGAGTGGGTCACGGCCTGCAAGGGCAAGGCTGGGCAGAAGTTCCCGTACGGCGGCAGCTACCGTCAGGGCGTGTGCAACGTGTACCGCCTGGTTCACCCCGCCGCGGTGCTGCACGGCTCGCCTTCGCTCGGTCACCGCGATCCGCGCCTGAACCTGGTGCACGAAGGCGACGCGCCGCTGCTGCGCCTCACCGGCGAGACCGCCGGCTGCGTCTCGCGCTGGGACGACGAGCGCATCTACGACATGGTTGGCAACATCGACGAATGGGTCGAAGACGGCATGTTCGTGGGCGGCTTCTACGCCCGCTCGAGCACTAATGGCTGCGAGGCGAAGGTGGGCTCCCACGCGCCCATCTATTACGACTACAGCACCGGCACGCGCTGTTGTAAGGACGCGCAGTAGTGGCTAGCGCGCCTGGCGGCGCCCGTCCCGGATCTGTCGCACCGTGAAGCGACCGAGCACGTTGCGCAGCGGCTGCTCCGCCCCGCGCCCGCTGCCGTCGTGCCGATAGTCCAGCTCCGGGTGGCCACCGACCGCGCGCGCGCGGATCTCAGCGCTGGTAAGCCGCTGCATGCGGACGACGTCAGCGATGTCCTCCAGCAAGCTCGGCGGCAAGCGCCCGCGCACCAGCTCGACGTGGCCCTCTTTCACGCGCACGAAGAACAACTCCCGCTGCCGCCCGGCGCCGCGCACCAGCAGCAGCAGCGCGACGATCACGAGGACCAGGGCGAGCCACGTCATGTCGAGCTCAGGCGGCGCCGGTGCTCTCCAGCACCTTGACCAGGCGAGCTAGCGCGCCGTCCAGCTCCCCCGCGATGCGCTCGGCGTTGTCCAGCTCCGACCAGCGCGACCACGAGATCACCAGCAAGCGCTCGTGCTCGCCGGCAGGCGAAGGCAAGGTGCGGAACGTGATCACCGAGTAGCTCGCTTCATCCCAGCGCAGCGCCAGATCGCGCCCTTCCGTGTGCGCCAGCACGACGCCGCTCATGGTGCCGCCGCCGCTCAAGGCGATGCGGTAGCGCGAGCCCACGGCGCCGAGCGGCGCCGTGGCGCGCCCGAGCCAGGCGCCCAGCGCGTCCGGCAGCGTGAAGAAGGCGTGCGCGGCCTCGGCGCTCGTCGAGGCCGGCTTGACTAGCCACACGGTCTCCCGCTCATGGCCGGCATAGCGGTCCACGT
>JAEYOT010000560.1 GCA_023411445.1 Pseudomonadota bacterium | reverse complement strand
GTGCGGGCGAGGGAATGAAGTGCAGGAAGCCGTTGAGGCCGAACACGGTAAAAATGGCGCCCAGCGCCAGGCGCGCCGCGGTCTTGGCTTTGAATTGCAGACGGGTCATCAGGGAACCTCCGAATTGCGAGCCAGTCTAATTGTTGTTCCCTGGCAAACTAGCCGCTTGATCCACAACGTTTGGTTGCTACCTTGACAACAATGGATCTCAATCTGGTGACGGCCTTCGTGCGCGTCGTGGAGCAACAGAGCTTCACCGCCGCCGCCAAGGTGCTGAATCTGCCCAAGTCCTCGGTCAGCCGCCGGGTGACCGAGCTCGAAGAGGAGCTCGGAGTTCAGTTGCTCCACCGCACCACGCGCAAGCTGGCGCTGACCGAGGCCGGGCGCTCTTACTACGAGCAAGCAGAGCGCGCGCTGTCGGAGCTCCACGCCGCCGCCGAGACTGCGGCGGGCATGGACACGGAAGCGCGCGGCATCGTGCGCGTGACCTCACCGATCGATATCGGCGTGCTGGGGCTCGCGGACATCGTCGCCGAGTTCGTGCGCGAGTACCCAGACATTCACGTGGAGCTCTCGCTCAGCTCGCGCGTGGTCAACCTAGTGGACGAAGGCTTCGACATCGGTATCCGCGCTGGCAAGTCACGCGACGCTTCGCTGGTCGCCCGGCGCGTCGGCAACGCGGCGCTTGGGCTCTACGCCGCGCCCTCTTACCTCGAGGCGCGTGGACGCCCGAAGTCGCTCGACGACTTGGCGCGCCACGACTGCGTGCTGTTCCGTGCCCAACACGGCAAGGCGCTGTGGAAGCTCGACGGTCCGGACGGCGAGGTCTCCAGCGTCGAGGTCAGCGGCCGCGTCAACGTGGATGAGATGCTGTTCGTGCGGCAGGCGATCGGGGTGGGCCTCGGCATCGGCCTGCTCCCCACCATCGTGATCGCGACGTGCGCGCGCGTCAGTGCGCTCGAGCCCGTCGAGCGAGTCCTGCCAGAGTACTCGATGGGCGGGGCGGCCGAGGTGTCGGTGGTCACGCCGAGTGGCCCCAAGCGCCCCCGCCGCGTCACGCTGCTGCGTGATTTCTTGGTGCAGCGGCTCGCCGCGCGCTGCGACAAGCACTTCGACGCCTGAAGCTTAAGAAGCAGGGCGCGCGGCCGCTCAACCGCCGAGATGTACCAGGCTCGCGCGCTCCGCGGCAGCTCGCCGCTCTGGCTCGCCATCGTGCTCGCGGCAGCGCCCAGCCGCGCCGACCAGGCTGCCCCGAGCGTGACGACCGCCGCAGCGCCTTCGCCAGCGCTCGCGCCGAAGCTCGACTTGGAGGGGCCGGAGGCGGAGGCGAAGGATCGCGCCCGGCTGCTGTTCCAAGACGGCGTCGCGGCCTACCGCGCTGGGCGCTTCTACGAGGCCGTCGAGCTGTTCCTGGAGACCCAGCGCATCTACCCGGACACGCAGCTCTTCTTCAACGTGGCTCGCGCTTACGAGAACCTCGGCAACGAGGGCGCCGCGCTCCGCTACAACCGCGAGTACCAGCGCCGCGCCGATCGCCCCGCCGCCGGCCAAGAGGTGCGCGAGCGCGTGCGCAAGCTCGAGCAGCGGCTGGCGGCGCGCGGCGTCCAGCAGCTCACCGTCTCTTCGCAACCGGAGGGCGCCACGCTCCTGCTCGATGGCCGCCCCGTCGGCATCACGCCGTGGACCGGCGAGATCTACCCAGGCAAGCACCGGTTGACCTTGCAGCTGGAGCGCCACCAAGACCTAGCGCAGGTGGTCGAGCTTACGGCGCACGTGGCGCGCGACGTGAGCGTGGTGTTGACCCCGACGCCGTCGCCGCTCCCTCGTCCCCCCATCGTGCACCTGCCGGCGCCGAACCGGCCGGGCGTCAGCATCGAAACCCTGGTAACGCTCGGGACTGGTCTCACGCTGCTGGGCGTCGCCGTCGCGGCCGAAGCCGCCAGCCAGGAGTCCGGTCTGTCACGCACAGCGGCGTTCTTCGCCGGCAGCGGCCTCGGCGTCGCGAGCGTGGGAGGCGTGATGCTGTACTTCGATCTCGCGCCCCGGGCCCAAAGCCGGCGTCCGCTGCCGCTCCGAGAGCAAGATTCCGCAAAGGCCACGCCAGTCGCACAGAAATGAGCCGACCTCGGCGCCAAGTTTCACCTTAGTGGGGAGCGCGGGAGCGGGTCTCCGCGTCGTTTCCGTCTGGCTGCCCAAATGCAAACTCTCTGGAACTCGCGCCGAGGCGCGCATCGAGCCGTGCTGTGGTGGTGTCTGTTGTGCGCGCTGCTGCTGGCGGCGTGCACCGCCGAGATCGCGGGGCCGGGAGCTCTGAACCGCGACGGCAACCCGCCTGGCACCGCCGGTACTCAAGCCGCCCCCGGCCTGATGTGCCAAACCGGCCAAGTCGCCTGCGGCTCGAGCTGCGTCGACCTGCAGGCAGACAGCGCCAACTGCGGCAGCTGCGGCAACGCTTGCGCCGCGCCGGCCGTTTGCGCCAACGGCTCCTGCAGCACGGCGTGCGCCGCAGACCACGAGAAGTGCGGAGAGACATGCGTCAACCTGAGCAGTGACGCCGCGAACTGCGGCGCCTGCGGCAAAGCCTGCGACGCTGGCGTGCCCTGCGTCGGAGGCGTGTGCGGCTGTCCGGAGTCCGTCTTGTTCTGTCAGGGTCAGTGCGTCGACCCGATGGCGGACGCACAGCACTGCGGCAGCTGCGGCAGCGCCTGCAGCGGCGGCAAGGGCTGTGTGGATGGCGCTTGTCAGTGCCCGAGCGGTGAGCAGCTGTGCGG
>JAEYOT010000507.1 GCA_023411445.1 Pseudomonadota bacterium | reverse complement strand
TGACCAGGGTGCACCGATGCCGAGCGCCGCGCGCAAGCGCGCCTTGTGATCTGCTGACGGCAGCTCGGCGCGGGCCGCATCGAGCAGTAGCTTCTCGAGTGGCGTCGGCGCGTCCGGTACGAGCTTGAGGTTGCTCACGACTTGCCTCCTGCCTGCAGCGACGCCTCGAAGGCGGCGACGGCGGCGCGAAACGCTTCGCGCGCGCGGCGCAGCCGCGAGGTGGCGGTACCGAGCGGTATCTCGAGCAGCGACGACACTTGGGGCATGGTCTGCCCTTCGAGCTCGGCGAGGATGAATACGGTCTTCAAGTCCAAGTCCATGTTGGCCAAGATGCGGCCCATCAGGTCAACGGCGCGGCGCTGATCGGCCAGGTCTTCCGGGCGCGCCACCTGGCTGTTGCGAACGTCCATGTCGTCTTCCAAGACCCAGCGCTTCTCGTTGCGCGAGACGCGGCGGGCAACGCGCAGCGCGGTGCCGAACAAGAAGGCGCGCTCACGCCCTTCTTGGATGTCCAGCACGCGCTCGGCTGCCACCAAGAAGACGTGCTGCGCGGCGTCGTCCGCCGCGCCACGGCTGAGGCCGAGCCGCCGCAGGAGTCGCCAAATGAAGTCGTGGTGCTCGCTGAACATCCGCTCGAGCCGCGCGCGCGACGCTTGCTGCACGGCCAAGGCGTCCGCTTCGGTCTGAGGGGGTTCGAGATCGGCGATCGTGTTCACCCGCACCACCCATGATGCGAGCAGCGCCGGTATCGATCACGGAAATCCGCCCGCGACCCCGACTGCAGCGGAAAATAGCAGTGGGTGCGTTCGAAAGAACGAAGCGCGGTCGAACGCGAAAGAGTCGCGGAAAAGCGCCGCCCCACCCCGGGCGTCTGCAACGATTTCGAACACTTCGCTGACCTGAGCGCTGAGCTGCACGGCGGCTCCGGCGCTGCCGGACGGGCGAAGGTGCGTTTCCTGCTGCGCGGTGTTCTCCCCCCACACTTTTAAGACGCCGAGCCCAACATAGGCGCAGGGTCGGACCCCGAGCGCGCGCGGGCCGAGCCGCAGCGGACACCCATCTAGGGTCGGGACCGTGAAGGCGAAATTCGCGTCCCCCGCGGCCTGGGAGACGCCGCGACTCTGGACGTGCATCACGGACACACGCCACAGCGGCGACAGCACGCGGCCGGGTCGCAGCTCCAGCGCGGCGAATACGGCGCCGCCCAGCGCTGGCGCCGGCGCTGCGTGCAGCAGCGCAGCGCCTTGGAGGCCGGCGCTGAGGCGGAACGAGGGCGGATCAGGCGCCGCAACTGCCGGGGGCGAAGGAGGCGCCGGAGGCGGCGGGCTCTGCACTGCCGCGGGCGCGACGACCGGCTCAGCCTCTGGCTCGGGCTCTGCCGGCTCCCCGAGCAAGGCCTCGGGGTCGAGCGTTACGGTGGCAATCAGCGACAGACCCGCCATGGCTTCGTCGCAGCCCTTGGCCTCGAGCCTTCGGGCGCTGGACGAGCCATCAGGCTCGATCACGGTGATGCTGCCGCTCACGGCACCGCTAGCGCGAGGCGACTTTAGCTCCACGATCAGCGTTCGCCCAGCGGCTGCCTCGGCCGACAGGCGAATCCGCGCTGAGCGACGCTGCACCTGCAGAGCGAACTCCTGCGCGCTACCGCAGCCAGGCGAACGAAACTCGAAGCGCGTGACCTCCGGCTCCGCTGGCTGAGCGCGCGCCGGGCAGCTGCCAAGACCGGCGCTGGCCAGCGCCAGAGCTCCGAGGAGAGGCTGAGACTGTCTCACCGGCGGCGCGCATTAAACACCGAAAGCCTCGCCCGCGGTGGAGCACGTAGTCGTGAAAGGCGGACCAGACTGCACAGGCGCGCACTGCTTTACGCGGGCGTGGAACAGGGCCCACGTCGCCCGCGCAAGCTGCGACAAACTGCCCATTTTCTCGGGCTGAGGCACTCCGGCAGATTCAAAGCTACCGACCAGTGGCCGTCGATTACATAACTCACGCTCTCGGGCCAACTGACGGTCAAAGGGCTGATCTGGTTTGACTAGCAGGTGCCAGATCTCCTAGACGCCTTTGTGATGAGCAAGGTATTGATGCGTTGGGCCATCGGGTGTGGTGTCCTCTCTGCCGCGGGTGCGGCCTTCGCGCAAGACGCGGGGGGCTCGTTCTCGCTGTCGACCGAAACGGGGGCGGACGCTTCGGGCGCCGCGACCGCGCCGGAGCCGACCACGGAGGCGACGGCGTCCACGGAGGCGCCGGCAACCACGGAGGCGGCAGCGCCGGTGAGCGACGAGCCGTACGAGGCTGGCTATCCTCCGGAGAACAACCTGCTCGAGCTCGGCATCTTCGCCGGCGCGCTCTTCCCCTCGAAGCATCACAACCTGCGTGACGAGAGCCTGCCCCACCGTGACTTCAGGGGTGGCCCGGAGATCGGCGCGCGCATCGGTTACTACCCGCTGTCGTTCTTGGGCTTCGAAGCTGAAGCCGCGGGCTCGCTCAACAAGGCGAAGGGCAACCCCGAAGGTCGCGGCGGGCTCTACGGCTTGCGCGGTCACTTGGTGCTGCAAGCGCCGCTGCCGTACGTGGTTCCGTTCGCGGTCGGTGGCTACGGCAGGCTGGGCGCGATCAGCGACGTGATGGGGAAGGACTCGGACGAGGCCTGGCACTTCGGCATCGGCGCCAAGGTCCCGCTCACGCACCTGCTCAGCCTCCGCCTGGACGGGCGCGACAACCTGATCGCCAAGCGTGGCGCTACGGGCAGCGAGCAGTCTCACAACTTCGAGGTCACGCTGGGCCTCACGGCGGTGATCGAGCGCTCGCGCCGTGAAG
>JAEYOT010000479.1 GCA_023411445.1 Pseudomonadota bacterium | reverse complement strand
CCACGGTGGTTGCCAGCTCCGGGGCGGAGGTGCCTACGGCGACGATGGTCAAGCCGATGATCGCGTCCGAGACGCCGAACACGCGCGCGATGCTGACGGCGCCGCCGACCATGAGATCGGCGCCGAGGATGGTCAGGCCAATGCCGACGAGCAGCAGCAAGGCGTTCCAGCTCCCCCGCCGAAGGCCGCGCCCGGCTTCGAGCGCTTGCGGGCTGAATTCCTCGGCAAATTCTCGCTTCATCGCGGCGCTCTCCCGGCGGCTGAGCCGGATCAGCGCGGCCGTGTAGGCCAGCGCGGCGGCGAACAAGAGCAAGCCCTCCGTGCGGCTGATCACGCCGTCGAGCGCCATGATGAACAGCGCGACCGCCGCTGCGATCATGACGGGCACGTCCAAGCGCGTGATCTGGAGCTGGAGCGGCAGGGGGCGGATCGCGGCGCTCAAGCCGAGGATGAACAGGATGTTGAAGATGTTCGTCCCGGCGATGTTACCGGCGGCCAACTGCCCTTTGCCCTCCAGCACGGCCGTGACGCCTACGGCCAGCTCTGGTGCGCTGGTACCGACCGCAACCACAGTCAGGCCGATCAAGATCGGCTTGATGCCCAACATGGCGGCGATGCGGGTCGAGCCGCGCAGCAGAAGCTCCGCTCCCACCACGAGCACGACGAGCCCGCCCAAGAAGATAACGGCAGGATGGAGTGTCATCCTGCGCCTAACTCGCGCTCCCCACGCGACTGCTCTCGTACGACCTTGGGCTCACTTCTTCTTGGGGGTAGGGGGGACGACCAGCACATCGCACTTGGCAGCCCTGAGCAGGTCACCCGCGACGGTCCCCAGGAACACGTAGGCGGCGCCCGCATGGCCGCGCGTTCCGAGCACGAGCAGGTCGCTCTCCGACTTTCGAATCGCCTTTTCTACGATGTAGCGCGGTGAGCCGTAGTGCACGCGTGTCTTCCAGGAAGGAGCGTCCTCCGGTGGAACCTTGGCCTTCGCCAGCGCGGCGATGATCGCTGCGTTCACCTGCCGGGTCGCCTCCGTGCGCAGATCGTCTTCTCGATCTTCAGCGTCTTGCTCGGAGAGGCTGGGATAGACGAAGCCCTGGTAGGGGTCGTCGAAGGCGTGGATGACTTCAATGCGCGGGCGCGGCGGGGGAAGCACGCGTAGCATCATCCGCACGACCTCATGCGCCGCTTCATCTAGGTCCAGCGCCAGCGCAGGGCGGTTGTAGGTCGCGCGCGGGGCGAGCCGAGCGACCAACACTGGAATACGTGCTTGGCGCAAGACGCGCTCCGCGGTGGAGCCCACGAGGCTGTCGCGCAGCGTGCGGCTGTTCCCTCGACCCATGACGATCAGCTCGGCCTGCAGCTCCGCGGCGCTCTCCGCGATGACCTTGGCTGGGGCGCCGGACTGGACCAACGCTTCGATGCTTGCTTGCCGGGGCAGCTGTTTGCGCAGGTGCCGCACTTCACTCGCGAGGGCCTTGCTGGCGTCGCGCGCGGCCCGACGTTGCTCGCCGTAGGGCAGGCTGCCAGGAACGACGTGCTGCAGCGTGATCCGCGCGTCCGGGGCCAGAGGAAGGAGCGCGAGACGGCCGAGCACTCGGTCGGAGCTTGGCGTCAGATCGAGCGGAACCAAGAGCGAGCGCAGCTGGTCCGCTCCCGAGCCACTCGCCGCGCGCGCGGTGCTCGGTCTAGCTGGGGGCCCCAATCGACGATTCATGAGGAGCGAGCCTTGCATGAATGGAGCCAGTGGTCGATGCCAGAGTCAGCGAGAATCGAGCAGCGGATTCGCACGCAGCGGCCCTTTGCGCAGAAGTTGCGCGACGCGACGGTGGCGCGCGCATGTCCTGCGCTGCATCCGCAGGCATGAGCCACGCGGCGTCGTGCCATAGTCTCACTTGGAAAGAGAGCCGCGCGCGATGAGACAGATGCCTTGGCATGCGCTGGATGTTGAACCGACGCTAGAAGCGGTCGCGGGCTCCCCCCAGGGACTGGCGACGGACGAAGCGGCGCGCAGGCTCGAGCGCGATGGGCTCAACGTGTTGTCGGAGCGTCGCGGCGCTTCCTGGATCCGCAAGCTCGCGGAGCAGTTTCTTCAGCCGCTCGTGGTGGTGCTGCTCGGGGCGGCCGCGCTCTCCATCTTCCTGAAGGACTTCGTCGATGCCGCCGTGATCGGCGCGGTGGTGCTGCTCAACGGCATCATCGGCTTCTTGCAGGAGTACCGCGCGGAGCAATCCATCTCGGCGCTGTCCAAGAGCATTCTCACCGAGGCCACCGTGCTGCGGGACGGCCAAACGCAGCGCATCCCGAGCGTGGAGCTGGTGCGGGGCGACGTCGTCTTGCTTCAGTCGGGCGATACGGTCCCGGCCGATCTCCGTCTGTTCGAGCTGAAGGACCTCAAGATCGAAGAAGCGGGGCTGACGGGCGAATCCGTGCCGACTGCGAAGCGGCTCACGGTGCTGGCAGAGGATACGGGCATAGGTGACCGCGAGAACATGGCCTTCGCGGGCTCGGCTGTGACGTACGGCGTGGGGCGCGGTGTCGTCGTCGCGACCGGTGACGCGACCGAGACCGGACAGATCGCGGACTTGATGGCGTCGACGTCGGATCTGGAGACGCCGCTCACGCGCCGCATCGCGCAGCTCTCGCGCGTGCTGGTGTGGCTGATCCTGGGTCTGGCCGGCGTGTTCCTCGGCATTCAATGGCTGCGCGGCGAGGGCCTTGCCAACACGTTCAACGCGGCGGTGGCGCTCGCGGTCGGCGCGATCCCAGAAGGGCTGCCCGCCGCCGTCACGATCCTGCTCGCGGTCGGCGTCTCCGCCATGGCGAAGCGAGGCGCGCTGATCCGGCGCTTGCCAGCGGTGGAGACGCTGGGCAGCACCACCGTGATCTGCTCGGACAAAACCGGCACGCTCACCGAGAACCAGATGACCGTCACCACCGTGCTAGCGGCTGGCGAGCGCTTCGAGCTCACGGGCGTTGGCTTCGACGGCGCTGGCGAGCTCCAGCGTGACGGCGCTCGCGTCGAGCCGGAGGCCTCTGCCGCGTTGCTCGAAGCGCTGCGGGCCGGAGCTTTGTGCAACGACACGCGCCTGGTCCGCGCAGGTGGCGAGGTGAAGGTGGAGGGCGACCCGACCGAGGCCGCGCTCACGGTCGCGGCCCACAAGGCTGGGCTGGACGACGCCAGCCTGGCGGCGTTTCCGCGGCTCGACGTCGTGCCCTTCGAGTCCGCGCACATGTACATGGCCTCGCTCCACGCCGACGCGGAGCGGGTGACGACGCTCTACGTGAAAGGCTCCTCCGACGCGCTGCTAGCTCGCTGCGTGGATCGCCTCGCAGCAGACGGCAGCCTCTCGCCCTACGACGCGGAGGAGAGCCGCCGCCAGGTCGACGCCTTGGCGGGTCCGGGGCTGCGCGTGCTGGTGATGGCGCGTCGTCACCTGCCGCTCGGCACCGAGCGCACGAGCCATGAGGACGTCGCGCAGCTCACGTTCCTCGGGCTCGTGGGGATGATTGACCCACCGCGCCCCGAGGCCAAGCGGGCCGTGGCTGCCTGCTTGGCGGCCGGCATCAAGGTGAAGATGATTACCGGCGACCACGCCGTCACGGCGGCGGCGATCGCTCGTGAGCTCGGGCTGCAAGGCGCGCAGGACGACGCCGGACGACTGCGCGCCGTCACCGGGCGCGAGCTAACTTCATTGTCGGAGCAGGAGCTGGTCGCGGTGGCTGATGATGCGGCCGTGTTCGCGCGCGTGGCGCCGGAGCAGAAGCTGTCGCTGGTTCGCGCGCTGCAGTCGCGCGGTCACGTGGTGGCCATGACGGGCGACGGCGTGAACGACGCGCCCGCCCTGAAGCAAGCCGACATCGGCGTCGCCATGGGCAAAAACGGCACGGACGTGGCGCGCTCGGCGTCGGCCATGATCCTGACGGACGACAACTTCGCCACTATCGCCGCGGCCGTCGAGGAGGGGCGCGGCATCTACGACAACCTCGTGAAGTTCATCGCCTGGACGCTGCCGACCAACGGCGGCGAAGGCTTGGTCCTGCTCGCCGCCGTGGTGTTCGGCACCAGCCTGCCCGTCTTGCCGGTCCAGCTCTTGTGGGTGAACCTGGCGACAGCGCTGCTCGGATCGGCGCTCATCTTCGAGCCCCGCGAGCCGGGGCTGATGCGGAGGCCGCCGCGTGCGCCGAACACCCCGATCCTCAATCGTGATCTGGGGGTCCGGACGGCGCTCGTTTCGCTGGCCGTGGGTGGCGCGGCCTTTGGTTGCTTCAACTGGGCCCAGCAGCTCGGGCACTCGGTCGAAGCCAGCCGCACCGTGGCCGTCAACACGATCGTGGTCGTGGAGGTGGGCTACTTGTTTGCCTGCCGCAGCCTCCGGCTCGTGTCTTGGAAGATCGGGCTCTTCACGAACCGTGGCGTGTGGCTGGGCGCGGCCGGCATGCTGGTCGTGCAGCTCACGCTCACCTACGTGCCGCTCATGAATCGCCTCTTCCACACGGCCCCCATCGAGTTGTGGTGGTGGGGCGTCATGACGGCGATCGGGATCCTGGTGTTCGTCCTCGCCGAAGCCAAGAAGGCCTGGACGGCGTCGCGCGGCTGAGCCATCGGGGCCTTAGCGGCACGCGCCTTTCAAGCGCTGCGGCGTGCGAGCACGACCGCGTCTACGCCCGTCGCAGCGTTCGGGCGCAGGCGCTCTTCGGCAATCTCGAGCGTCCAATGCTCTGAGCTGAGCGCGTTGACCGCGCGCTCGACCGAAACCTGCACTTGGCTGGCAGCCGCCGTGGGCTTGCCGGTCGCCGGATCCACGGGGCGATGGCCGACCAGGAGCAGCCGCCCGCCGGGCGCGACGCCGCTGCTGAGGCGCTGCACCAGCTCCTCGACCGAGCCGGCCACGTGCACGTAAAGGCAGAGCACCAGCTCGAAGCCCCCCGGCTCGGGTGCCCACACGCCGAGGTCGCCCTGGAGCCACTTGATGCGCCCTGCCACCTCCGGGCCCAACGCAGCCGCCGTCGTGCGGGCGTGTGCCAACGCGCTGGCCGAGAAGTCCACCGCCGTCACTTGCCAGCCCCGCGCAGCCAGCCAGCGCGTCTCGGCGCCGTGACCGCAGCCCGCGTCGAGCGCGCGGCCGGGAGCCCATCCGGCGGCCGCCGCCGTCAGGTGATGGTTGGGCGGGCGCTCGGCCACCTTGTCGCCATGCTCGCGCAGCGTCTTTTGCCAGAGCTGTTCCCAAAAGGGTTGGTCGTGGCTCACGTGGTGCAGGGTACAGAAAAACTGCTGCGGCGTGTCGATCCGCAAGAAGCTCGGTCGTCGCGTCCTGGAACGGTAACGGAGAGAAAATGTCCAAGCTTCGAGTCAACGCATTCTCGATTTCGGTCGATGGGTACGGCGCTGGGCCGGATCAAGCCCTCGAGCGGCCGATGGGCGCCGGCGGCATGGCGCTCCACCAGTGGGTGCTCGGAACCCACACGTTCCGGAAGATGCACGCCGATTTCGCTGGAGAGCTGCTGCAGGAGCCGGCCCGGGGCGGACCGGACGACGAATTTGCAGCGCGCGGCTTCGCCAACGTCGGCGCCTGGATCTTGGGACGGAACATGTTCGGTCCGGTGCGTGGCCCCTGGCCAGACGACGAATGGAAGGGGTGGTGGGGCAACAATCCCCCCTACCACGTGCCGGTATTCGTGCTCACGCATCACGCGCGCCCGGACTTGGCCATGGAAGGTGGCACTACCTTCCATTTCGTGACGGAAGGCATCCATGCGGCGCTCGAGCGAGCCAAGCAAGCCGCGCAGGGCCAGGACGTGAGGCTCGGGGGCGGCGCGGCCACCATCCGGCAGTACCTCGCCGCCGGGCTGATCGACGAGCTTCACCTAGCCATCAGCCCGGTGCTGCTCGGTCGTGGCGAGCATCTGCTGAATGGCATTGACCTGGTGGCGCTCGGCTATCGGTGCACGGAGCACGTGGCGACCGAGCGCGCCGCGCACGTGGTTTTGACCAAGTAGGTGAGAGCCGCCCGACCTTCAAGGGCACGAGGGCTCCGTCCAGGTGTTTGACAATTCATAAGCATCGGCTTATGAAGTGGTCGTGCACGGCGCAGCCGCGGCTGAAAACAAGATCTTCCAGGCGCTAGCTGACCCCAGCCGCCGGGCGATCTTCGAATGCCTCACCCGGGGCGAGGCGCGGGTGCGGGAGCTGACGGCGCACTTCGACATCTCGCAACCGGCGGTGTCGCAACACCTGGCCGCGCTGAAGGACGCCGGTCTGGTCAACAACCGGCGCGAAGGGCGCTCGGTCTACTACCGCGTGGAGCCGAAGGGGATGAAGCCACTCATCGATTGGATCGCGCACTACCGGGCGTTCTGGGCGGACCGCGCCGAGCGCCTCGAACAACTGCTGGAGAAAATGGACGAATGACTGTCAGCGACACCACCGCATCCGGGCAAACCGACGCCATCTCCTTCGACATCGAGCTGCAGCATTCGCCAGCCAAGGTGTGGCGCGCGCTCACCGAGCCGGAGCTGATGAAGGAGTGGCTGCTGCCGGTGCTCGGCTTCAAGCTCGAAGCTGGCGCGCAGTTCATGTTCAAGACACAAGCCTACCCAGGCTGGGATGGCACGGTGAGCTGCCAGCTGCTGGAGGTCGAGCCGCCGCACAAGATCAGCTACACGTGGACGGTCCCGTTCTTGAGCACGATCGTCACGTTCACGCTCACGCCGCAGGGCGCCGGCACGCGGCTCCAGATCGTACAGACCGGCTTCAGCGCGCAGCAAAAGAGAGAGTTCGGTGGAGCACGCTACGGCTGGAAGATGATGAGCGAACGCTTGGTCGAGCTCTTGGGGAGGACGCCGTGAGCAAGCTCATTCGTCAGTTTCATCGCTGGATTTCCGTGCTCTTCACGCTCACCGTGATCGCCAATTTCGTGGCCATGGGCGTGAGCTCGAGCGGGGAGCCGCCGGCGCTCATCACCTACGCGCCGCTCTTGCCGCTCTTTCTCCTGCTGCTGAGCGGCCTGTACCTGTTCGTATTGCCCTACCTCTCCAAGGCGCGCGCCGCTCAGTCGGCGGAATGATTCATGGCCAGAAGTAACGTTCACCCCGCTGACAGCCACGACGTGATCCGCGTGCAGGGGGCGCGCGGCAACAACCTGAAGGACATCTCGCTCGAGATCCCCAAACGCCGGTTGACCGTGTTCACCGGTGTCTCGGGCTCCGGCAAGTCCTCGCTGGTGTTCGGCACCATCGCGGCCGAGTCCCAGCGCCTGATTAACGAGACGTACAGCGCGTTCCTCCAAGGCATGATGCCCACCTTGGATCGGCCCGAGGTGGACGTGCTGGAGGGCCTGACCACGGCTATCATCGTGGATCAGGAGCGCATGGGAGCGAGCACCCGCTCCACGGTGGGCACCGCTACGGACGCGAACGCGATGCTGCGGGTGCTGTTCAGCCGGCTGGGCCAGCCGCACATCGGCTCGTCCAACGCCTTTTCCTTCAACGTGCCGTCGGCGAGCGGCGTGGGCCAGTACGCTGTGAGCAAGGGCGGCAAGAAGCAGGTCGAGCAGCGCAGCTTCAGCATTACGGGCGGCATGTGCCCGCGCTGTGAGGGGATGGGCACCGTCAACGATATCGACCTCAAGCAGCTGTACGACGACAGTAAGTCCCTCAACGGCGGCGCGCTCAAGATCCCCGGTTACAGCATGGAAGGCTGGTACGGGCGCATCTTCAACGGCTGCGGCTACTTCGATTGCGATAAGCCGATCAAGAAGTTCAGCAAGAAGGAGCTAGATGATCTGCTCTACCGGGAGCCGACCAAGATCAAGATCGACGGCATCAACTTGACTTACTCGGGTTTGATCCCGCAGATCCAGAAGTCCTTCCTCTCCAAGGACGTGGACGCAATGCAGCCGCACATCCGCGCCTTCGTGGAGCGGGCTGTCACGTTCACGGCTTGTCCGGACTGCGGCGGTACCCGCTTGAACGAGGGCGCGCGTTCTTCCAAAATCAAGGGACTGAGCATCGCGGACGTGTGCGCGATGCAGATCAGTGACTTGGCGGAGTGGGTGAGGGGGCTGAAAGAGCCCTCCGTCGCGCCACTGCTCGCCTCGCTAGCCCACACGCTCGATTCGTTCGTGGAGATTGGGCTCGGCTACCTAAGCCTGGATCGCCCGTCGGGCACGCTCTCCGGTGGCGAGGCGCAGCGCACCAAGATGATCCGGCACCTGGGTTCGTCCCTCACGGACGTGACCTACGTGTTCGATGAGCCGACGATCGGGCTGCACCCGCACGACATCCAGCGCATGAACCAGCTTTTGCTGCGGCTGCGTGACAAGGGCAACACCGTGCTGGTGGTGGAGCACAAGCCCGAGGTGATGGCCATCGCCGATCATGTCGTGGATCTAGGGCCAGGCGCCGGTACGGCGGGCGGGCAGGTGGTGTTTCAGGGCAGCGTGGAGGACCTTCGCGCCAGCGGGACGCTCACGGGGCGTCACCTGAGCGATCGCGCGGCGCTCAAGCCCTCGGTGCGCAAGCCATCCGGCAAGCTGCAGGTGCGCGGCGCCAGCACGCACAATCTGCAGCGGGTGGACGTGGACATCCCGCTCGGCGTGCTGGTGGTGGTGACGGGCGTGGCCGGTTCGGGCAAAAGCTCGCTGATCCACGGCTCAGTCAGCAACCGGGAAGGCGTCGTCACGGTAGATCAGGCGCCGATCCACGGCTCCCGTCGCAGCAACCCCGCCACGTATACGGACATGCTGGAGCCGATCCGCAAGGCCTTCGCCAAAGCCAACGGCGTCAAGCCCGCGCTGTTCAGCGCCAACTCCGAGGGCGCTTGCCCGGTCTGCAACGGCGCCGGTCTCATCTACACGGATCTCGGCATGATGGCCGGCGTGAGCACGACGTGCGTGGAGTGCGAAGGCAAGCGGTTTCAGGCTTCCGTGCTGGAGTACCGCCTGGGCAAGCTCAACATCGCGGAGGTGCTGGAGCTGCCGGTCACGGAGGCGCTCACGTACTTCGGCAAAGGTGCTGCGAGCGTGCCGGCGGCGCACGCCATTTTGGAGCGCCTGGAGGCGGTAGGGCTCGGCTACCTGCGCCTGGGCCAGCCCCTCACCACCTTGTCTGGCGGCGAGCGCCAGCGCCTCAAGCACGCCACGCACATGGGCACGGACGGCGGCGTGTACGTGTTGGACGAGCCCACCACGGGCCTGCACCTGGCCGATCTCGAGCACCTGCTGGGCCTTCTGGATCGTCTGGTGGACGCCGGCAAGTCCGTGATCGTGATCGAGCACAACCAAGCCGTGATGGCGCACGCGGATTGGATCATCGATCTGGGGCCGGGCGCCGGTCACGATGGCGGCCGCGTGGTGTTCGAAGGCACGCCGGCGGAGCTCGTCGCCGCTCAGTCCACGCTCACCAGCAAGCACCTGGCGGAAGCGGTGCGCAGCAAAGGCAAGCCGAGGCGGTCCACCGCGCCCG
>JAEYOT010000292.1 GCA_023411445.1 Pseudomonadota bacterium | reverse complement strand
CCCCCAGCGCTGGCGCAGCTGCCGGTGGCCGCCCCGTCCACCTCAGCCGTCGCACCGACGCCGAGCAGCGCCCCGCCTGCGCCGAGCAGCGCAGCGCCCGCGCCGAGCAGCGGGCTGACCGCGGACGGCCGAGTCATCCTCAACCTGGCATCGGCCGACGAGCTGACGAAGCTGCCTGGCGTGGGCCGGCGACGTGCGGACGCCATCGTCGCGCTACGCACCCGGCTCAAGCGCTTCAGGCAGCCGAGCGATCTGCTGCGCGTGAAGGGCATTGGCCCGCGCGGCTTGAAGCGTATGCTGCCGCACCTTGTCCTGGACGCGCCCTGAGCTGTGCTGGCTGCTCGTGAGCTGTTCGTCCTCCGCGCCCTTGCTCGCGCCCACGGAGCCACCGGCTCAGCCCGTCACCACCGCCCAGGCTGCGCCCGCAGCGGCAAGCCTGGGGCCCCCGCCGGAGCCAGCATCGCCGGAGGCAGGAAACAGGCCCGAGCCTACCAAGACCGAAGCCGTGGCCGAGTGCCCACCCGGCATGCAGCACGTCAAGACGAGCTACTGCCCGGACGTCGCTCGCACTTGTCTGCGCCCGGAGTACGACCCGTCCAACCGCATCACCATCTGCCATGCCTTCCGCGAGGCTCCGCCACAGTGCCGGGCGCCGCGCGTGGAGCTCGACTACTGCATCGACGAGTACGAGTTCCCCAACCGGCGCGGAGAAAAGCCACCCGTGATGGTGAGCTTCTTCGACGCGGAGCAGAGCTGCGCGCAACAGGGCAAGCGGCTGTGCTTGGAGAGCGAATGGATCGCGGCCTGTGAAGGCCCGGAGGAAACGCCCTTTCCTCACGGCTACCAGCGCTCGGCCGAGAAGTGCAACATCGACAACAAATGGATCGGCCCTAGCCTGAGCCGCGTCTACTCAGTTGATCCTGAGGTGCAGCGCGCGGAGCTTGCGCGGCTCGACCAGAGTGAGCCGAGCGGGTCGCGCCCCGAGTGCCGGAGCGGCTTCGGCGTGTTCGACCTGACCGGCAACGTGGACGAGTGGGTGCGGGCGGACGTGCCACGCGGGCGCTCGCGCTTTGCCGCCTTGAAGGGCGGCGCCTGGGGGCATGTGCGTAACGCCTGCCGTCCGGTGACCACCAGCCACACGCCGGACTTCAAGTACTACTTCATCGGCTTTCGCTGCTGTGCGGACGCGCACGCGCCCACCAGCGCGGCGTCGGTCGAAAAATAGCGACTTGGCCCGGCCGGGACTCGCTAAAGTCCGAGCTGGTGGCGAGCAAGGATTTTTTCGGGCGAGTGTCGTCGGCTCCGACCAACCCGGGGCGCGCGCCGGGGCCGCGCAGCTTCGACGTGGCCGATCTGTATCGCGGGCCGATCGCCGAGCGGCAAGCCGCCGTGGATAGCGCCGGGCAGCCGCTCGACGAGAAGCTGCGTCAAGCTTACTTCTGGATCGTCAACACGGCGATCATCAGCCCGCACTACGACATCGAGTACAACGACGCGCCCGCAGCGTCGTTCACGCTCGGTGACAGTAACAGCCGATTGAGCCTGCCGACGGCGCAGAGCTACTCGAGCTTCGTGCTGCTGCCGCTGCTCACCTTCGCCACGCGCAAGAAGTGCTTGTTCATCGGCGGGCCGGGCCGCGGCAAGACGGCCAGCGCGATCTTGATGGGCGTGCTCGCAGGCTACAGCGTGCGGGACGTGAAGCGCGCCATGCAGCATGGCCAGCCGCAGATGACCATCGCGGATCTGCTCGGCAACCCGCTGCCGGCGGATCTGGTCGCGGCGCAGAGCATGGACAGTATCCGCATCGCCTGGCGCAAATGGCTCAGCCTGCGCGTCAAGATCGTGGACGAGTACAACCGCATCCCCACCCGCACGCAGAGCGCGCTCTTGACCTTGATGGGGGACAATTACGCGGAGCTCTTGGATCACATCTACGAGTGCCCCGAGTCCGCCTGGTTCTTCACCGCCAACGACGATCAGGGCGGCGGCACGTACCAAGTGATCGAGGCCTTGCGGGACCGTATCGACGTCGTGGTCAAGGCGCTGGCCTTCAACCCCCGCTTCTTGCACGACCTCGTGCTGCGTGTGGAGGAGAACGTGCGACCGGAGGAGGTGGTGCCGCGGCAAATCGTGTTCAGCGAGGCGGAGATCGACCGCCTCGGCGAGGAGATTCGCGGCGGGGAGCTGCCGGCGGAGGTGCGCCGACGGCTGGAGTTCTTCGCCAGCCAGCTCGAGTTCTGCGAACTGGCGGCCGAGCAGTTTGAGTACAAAACGAAAGACACCGTGCGGCTCTCCGGCGTCGAGTGGCAGACCTTGGCCGCGCAGGACACCGGTCGTGATCGTCTGAAAGACTTGGGCTGCCAAACCAAGAACGGCCTGTCGGTGCGGGCGCTGATGACGCTCATCCACTACGCCAAAGCCATGGCGTATTTTCGTGGCAGCCCGCAGGTAACGCTGGAGGACGTGCGCCAGGTGCTGCCGTTCGTGCTGCACGACAAGCTCACGCCCGACTGGGACGCGCCGTTCTTCGAGACGCCAGGCAACGCGCCGCTGCGCTCGGATCGCATCGGCTGGCTGCGACGCTTGTTCGACGACAGCGCCGCCGAGTACGACCGGTTGGATCTGGATCGCGAGGACGCAGTCGCGCGCTTGTCCGAGCAGTTCCAGGTGGGCCTGAGCGGCCTGAGCGAAGCCGAGCTGCGCTCGCGCTTGGCGCGCATCGAAGCCGTGCTGGCTGAGCTCGCACGCGGCAAGAAGTTGTACGGTCACCTGTACGACGACGTGCTCGTGCTCAAGTGCCTGCACCACCGCTACAGCAACTACTTGCGCTGGGTGGCGACGCAGTGACCATCTGCGCGGCCTTTGCCAGCGCGCTGTCGGCCCGGCGCAGCGACTACAACGCGCAGTTCCTGGCCGCGCGTCGAGCGGCGCCCGAGCTGACGGAAGAAGCCTTTTTTGCCTTCCTGCTGGGCGCGGGCGACCCGCTCGTCGCCGCCGTCGCAGCTCACGACCACACGGCCGTCACGGAAGTGGTGGATGAGGCTTACGCGCTCGGGCTCTCGCTCCTGGCGCAGCGCTTGGCCGGCCCGCGCGCGTACTACGCGGCGATCGACGCCGCCTTTCGCGGGCTCTTTCCCCAGCTGGTCCGCTTCGTCGCCGCCGCTCCGGGCCTCGTCTTGCCGCGACTGTGCAACGCGCTCCACCAGCTGGCCACCACGCCCGGCGCGCGTCCTGACGCTTGGTGCAGCAACGTGGCTCGCCTCGCGCCGCACGTGAAGGATGTCACGGAGCTGCTCATCGTCGGACAAGTGTGCGCGTGGCAGTGCGGCCTCTCGCACTACCGTGTCGGCGCGCGCGGCGGGGGTGGCGGGCGGCCCCC
>JAEYOT010000268.1 GCA_023411445.1 Pseudomonadota bacterium | reverse complement strand
CGGTGTGCCGGTGACTCCGGCTCAAATCGGCTCGAATACGGAGCAATGGCTGGGCCGCTCGCGCTTCCCCGCCGATCCGTTCTTGGACGGCGCCATCGACGACTTTCGCATCTACGATCGCGCGCTGTCACAGCCGGAGATCGCCGCGCTGGCGCGCCCCCAAGCCAGCTACGCGCACTACGGCTTCGAGGAGGCGAGCGGCTCCGTCGTGCGTGACAGCTCCGAGCTGGGCCTGCACGGCACGCTCGTCGGCGCTGCCGCGCGCGAGCCGGGCATCATCGGGCGCGCGCTGCGGCTGAGCGGCGGCCACGTCCGCCTGCCAGGCGACGTCGTCAGCGAGTGCAGCGACTTCACGTTCGCCGCCTGGGCCAAGCTGCGCAGCAATCGCCCGTGGAATCGCGTGTTCGATTTCGGCATGCCTGACCTGACGCGCTTCATGTACCTGAGCCCCGCCGGGGTCGGCGCGGCCGGGCCAGAGCTGCGCTTCGGGCTCGTCGCTCCGGGCGGCGTCCATGATTTGGGCTTCCCGTTCGCAGCGCCGCTGGAGGAGTGGATGCACCTCGGGGTGGTGGTGCAAGAGCAGAGCGCCACGCTGTTCTTGAACGGTCGCCCTGCCGCGAGCCGCGACGACGTCGTCGTAAACCCGTCAGATCTCGGCGCCGCGCTCGAGAGCACGCTCGGCAAGTCCTCGTTCCCCGATCCCACCTTTGACGGTGCGCTGGATGACGTGCGCTTCAGCTGCCGCGCCTACGACGCACGCGAGCTGGGGCAGCTCAGCCACCCGCCTCTCCCCGCCACCCCGCCGCGCCAGCGCCAGCTCAGCGGCGCCCTGACGGACGTGCACGATCCTGCGCTGATCGCCGCTGGCGGCGGCTACTACTTGTTCTCGACTGGCCCCGGTCTGCTCACGCGCTTCTCGCCGGACCTCTCGAGCTTCACCTTCACGGGCCAAGTATTCGCGGAGAACCCGGCCTGGGTGAGCGAGCGCTTCGGCGCGCTGGACGCGCTGTGGGCGCCGGACATCTCGTTCTTCGGCGGCCAGTATCACCTGTACTATTCGGCCTCGACGTTCGGCTCGAACCGCTCCTGCATCGGTCACGCCACCAAGGCGAACCTGGCTAGTAGCGCGCCTTGGGTCGATCACGGCCCGGTGATCTGCTCGAACTTCGAGAGCGTGGACGACTTCAACGCCATCGATCCCAATGTGATCGTCGACGCGAGCGGCGCGCCCTGGCTGTCGTTCGGCAGCTTCTGGGGAGGCTTGCAGCTCATCCCGCTCGACGCGAGCGGTGCGCGCCTGGGCAGCGCCATCCACAACATCGCCAAGGGTCCGGGCACGGCGGTGGAAGCGCCCTTCATCGTGTACCGCGCTCCTTACTACTACCTGTTCGCCTCGGTGGACTTCTGCTGCCGCGGCGTGAACAGCACCTACCGCCAGGTGGTCGGCCGCTCCACGAGCGTGACCGGACCGTACCTGGATCGCAGCGGCTTGCCGATGCTGCAAGCGGGAGGCACGCACGTCGTCGCCGGCAGCTCACGCTTCCGCGGCCCCGGCCACAACGCCGTGATCGCGACGCTGGGACAGACCTTCAACGTGTACCACGCGTACGACGCCAGCAATAACGGCGTGCCGACGCTGCGCATCTCCGAGCTGGCGTGGCACGACGGCTGGCCCGTCAACGCCGAGCGGTGAGGGCAGCCGCTCACCCTCGTTGCGCGGCCGCTCGCGGGCCGCGCGTGCTGAGTTGGCTCAGGGCGGCGCCACTCGACCGCTAGCTGCCCGCCTCGTTGCTCAGCCGAACACCAGCCAGAACGAGCCCAGCGCGGCTGCGCCGGCCATCAAAGTCACCTGGATGCGGCGCAGCCAGTGCGCGGGGAGTGAGCGCCCCGCGTGGCCGATGGCGCGCGTCAGCAAGGCCATCGCGACGGTGCTGCCGGCGGCGAAGGCTGCCAGGTACAGCGAGCTTCGCAGCCAGCTAGCGCCCAACGTGTTGGGCAAGACGAGGAGCAACGCCCCTGCGCCCGTGATGCCGTGCACCAAGCCGACGAGCAAGGGGCTGCGGGCTTCCAGCGCTGCGGCGCCGGGCGCGCCGCGCGTGCTCCGCCACGACAGCGCCGCCGTGACCAACAAGGCGAGCCCGGCCAGGCGATCGCCCAGCGCCGCCAAGAAGGACAGCTCCGCGAGCTGCGCCAGCAAGAGCAAGGGCAAGCTGAGCAGCACCGTGCCGAGCGCGTGCCCCAAGCCCCAAATCAAGCCGATGCGGCCCGCGCTGTGCGGGGAGCGCAGCGCCGCCGGTCCCAGGCTCAGCAGGTGATCCGGCCCGGTGACGGCGTGCAGGGCGCCGGAGCTTGCTCCGCTCAGGATGGCGACGGTCATGACTTTAAGATGGCGCCTGCCCCCTGATAGCTCTAATACATTGATTCGAACACATTGATAATTAGTTCCTATCAGCCGCACGGGCCGGCGCTGGGTGGGCGCAGCGTAGTCAATTCGCTACGTCGCTCGGCTCTCGATGCGAGACAGGCTGAGCAACGTCGCCCCAATGGCGATTGTTGTCACGCCTCACCCACGACACCAGGCGAAACATTGCGCTGCTGTGAGGCGCGCGGCCACGGCACGGTCGATGCATTAATCCCCGCGGGCCTCATCCATGAACCCAGAGAGCTTTCGGCGTGGGTGCGACGCAGCCTACGGCACTGCCTATCAGAAGCTGCTCCTTCCTCTTTGGGAAGGCGGCATCCGTAGGCGCCGCACGCTTACTTACCTCGCGCAGCTGGAGCGCAGTCAGTGGCTCAGCCGCGACGAGATCGAGGCCGCAGAGACGCGCGAGCTGGTAGCGCTGCTCACGTACGCCGGTCGCAACGTTCCCTATTACCGCGAGCTGTTCCGTGAGCACGGCTTCGACCCGGCCCGGGTGCGCTACCGTGCGGACTTGGCGCAGCTGCCGCTGCTGACGCGCGAGATCGTGCAGGAG
>JAEYOT010000239.1 GCA_023411445.1 Pseudomonadota bacterium | reverse complement strand
GGTAAACGCTGGCTGCGTGCGTTAGGTTGGGTGGCGTTGGCAACCGGCGGGCTCTTCGGCGTCGGCGTGGTGGATGCTTGGGCAGATTTGGGCACCAAGCCGCAGGGCGAGCGGCTCGAGCGCATCGAGAAGTCTGCGCAGTACCGCGATGGTGTGTTCGTGAACACGATCCCGCGCGTGGAGCCTGACTTGCTGGCCGTCACGTTGCGCTGGTTCAAGGGCGTGGAGCACAGCCGGCCAGCGGAGCCGTTGCCGGTGCTCTTGCTCCAGCGTGAAGAGCTCACGCCGTCCGATAGTGGCCTGCGTCTTACGTGGCTCGGTCACAGCAGCTTGCTGGTGGAGATCGAGGGCAAGCGACTGCTGCTGGATCCGGTGTGGAGCGAGCGTTGCTCGCCGTCGCGCTTCATCGGTCCGCAGCGCTTCCATCCGGTACCGATAGCGCTCGCCGCGTTGCCAAAGATCGACGCCGTGCTCATCTCCCACGATCACTACGATCACCTGGACTACGAGACGGTGAAGAGCCTCGCTGAGCAGCGCCCCCTCTTCGTCGTGCCGCTCGGCGTCGGCGCGCACCTCGAGTACTGGGGGATCGAAGCCGCGCAGATCCGCGAGCTGGACTGGTGGGAGGAGACGTCGCTCGACGGGCTTCGCCTGGTGGCGACGCCGGCGCGGCACTTCTCGGGGCGAGGGCTCGGCGCAGATCGAACGCTGTGGGCTGGCTGGGCCATGATCGGCGCAAAGCGGCGCGCCTACTACAGCGGCGATACCGCGATGTTCGAAGGCTTCGCGCAGATCGGCGAGCGACTGGGCCCCTTTGACGCGACGATGATCGAGTCCGGCGCGTACGACGCGATGTGGGCGGACGTGCACCTAGGGCCAGAGCAGGCCGTCGCCGCGCATCGCGCCGTGCGCGGTCGCATGATGATGCCGGTGCATTGGGGCACGTTTGATCTGGCGCTGCACACCTGGGTGGAGCCGATGGAGCGCGTGCTAGTGGCAGCAGCTGAACAGGGCATCACGGTCGTTTCACCCAAGCCAGGCGAGAGCATCGATCCGAGCGCGCCACCCAAGCCCACGCGCTGGTGGCCGAGCAGCGTGCCTTGGAAGAAGGCCGCTGAGGCCCCCGTCGTGTCGTCTGGCCTGCCTCCGGCGCCATAACGGGCGCAGCCACGGCTGCGATCGCCTCCATGGCGCTGCGACTCCCGCGCACCTAAACTGGCACTGGCGATGGCAGCGCGTGGACACGCCTCGCCCTCATCTCGTCGCGAAACGCTGTTCCATATTGAACTATAATTCCCCAGTGATTTCGCGCCTGGCCGCGTGGCCAAATCGATAGTGCTACTTTGAACTTTATCCATCTCCCCTCGCTCAGGCAGGCCAGCGCCACCCGTCCTTGATCGCACGGCCGCTCGTAGCAGCGAGACCGACCTAGCGACCCTGCCCGCCGTCGCGTCGGTGCAGCGTACTCGCCCGGTGGCGTCGCGACTCGCGCGCCGTCGCGTCGGTGTAGCGTGGTCGCCCGGTGGCGTTCGGAGATTTGCGCGCCGTCGCGTCGGTGTAGCGTGCTGGCGGCGTCGCGATTCGCGTGCCGTCGCGTCGGTGTAGCGTGCCTGGCGGTGGCGTCGCGATTCGTGCGCCGTCGCGTCGGTGTAGCGTTCCCGCGCTTTCCGATTTGAGCCAGTGCCATGCGTGGTCGGAATTTCTGGAGCTCATGCCATTGCTCAGACGCGGCCGGCAGCGGGCGTGCTTGAACACGCTGACTGACTTCTGCGACCACGTCGTCGCTCGGCTCGACGCGGACCGCTGCTCCAAGCTCGCACGCTGAGGTCGCTTAACGATCGATAGCCTTCCGGTCGACACCGGGTTCGCGCGCCACCCGCGCGTACTGCCTGCTCCGCTGACCAGCGGCGAGGCGCCTCTCGAATCTCGATCATTGGTAGCTTGCGAAAGCTCATGGCTGCCTCCCGACGGCGTCCCGCGCCGTCGTCGAAAGGAACCGTGCCTTGCTCTCGGTCGCCTCGTCCGGACCAGCTCGCCAAGGGAGCCTTGCGTGGCCCCCACGACCTAGCGACAAACTCAGACTGCAGGCCACGCGACCCTAGCGACAAACTGCAGACTGCAGGCCCCATGACCCTGGCGAAATCCAGGCGCCACCGTGCGGGGGCGACCCATGACCCTGGCGATCGTGGCCCCATGAGGCTAGCGATCTGGTCAGCTACTGGCCCCATGAGCCCGCTCACCGACACGCGTGTCACCGACACGCGTGCCGCGCGGATCAGACCTGCGACTCTGGGGAGAACAGCAGTAGCTGCAGCACCTGCAGCGCCCACGAGCAGGTCGCGTCGAGCGCGCGCCGCTGACATGGATCCGGGCCGCGAGCGGAACCTCACGGCCATGCTGCTGGCGCCGCCCCAAACCGGGGGTTGCGCTGCCGTCCTGAGCCTCGGACATCATCTGGCCGTCAGCGGAACTGGTTCAAAGTAGCACCATCGTGCGTTCGGGGTGCTGCTGCGCGCCGAAGTGCGATTCTTGCGGGATTTATGAAGGTCGCGACGCGAAAGCTGAAGTTCAAAATGGAACAGTCCCGCGCGAGTCGATCAGTGCCCGAGGCTCGCTAGACTTGGGCCAGAGCTCGGCCAGCGCCTCGGCGAGGTCGTCTTGAAGCAACTAGGCTCGAAGCGCGACCGAGTAGCAGCATGAGCCGCCTGTTCCCCCTTCGTTCGTCGCTGAGCGCAGTCGCGTCGAATCCCGGTTCCGAAGCGGCGAGCACGGCCGTAGCGAGTCCGCGCGCGACGGCTGGGTACCGCAAAGTGTGGCGGGAGGCGCGGATATTTGAAGCGAAGGCGCAGTACGCTTTTCGAGAGCATGCGAGCTTCACGCAGTGGCTGCTTTTGGAATGTCTTCAGGAGCTGCTCGAAGAGACGGGCGACGCGGTGAGTCAGGTGGCCATCGCCGAGCGCGCAGGGTTGCCGAAGTCACTGGTGTCGTACTGGATGGCGCTCATGGATGAAGAAGGGTTGGTCAGCCGCGGTCCAGCACTAGACGGGCGCGCTTACCGCATTTGGATGGGCGAACGCGGGGAGGGGGTGCGGCGCCGGTGCGCCGAGGAGCTGGCCGAAGCCGGGCTGATCTGATCGAGAGCTCGCCTCACTCGAAGGTTTCTCCAGCCCAGAGTCGTTCGACTTCGCTGGCGAAGCGCTTTAAATGGATCTTGTCGTCGATGTAATCGATCCAGGTGAGTGGAACGAAGTGGTGCTGGCCGACGACGTCGCGCGCGAGCTTGAGCTTGCTGCCGTCGACGTGGTCCACGATGCCGAGCGGCTCGCTCTTGGAGCTGACGACGTCCATGTGTTTTTGGATCTTGGCGGGTGTGGTCATGGTTGCCTCGCGGGGATGGGTCTGGCTGCCCTGCATGGGAGGGTGCAGAATCCGTTCCAAACTTCGCAGGGAGGCAGGCGGTGGGGTAAGGTGCCGCGCATGATTCAGCGTGCAGCAGTGACGGGGGGATGGCTCGTAGCGAGCGGCGGCTTGTGGCTTTCGGCGTGTGCTCCCGCTGCCACGACGCCGGACGCTTCTGCTCCGGAGGCGTCTATGACTTCCGGCAGCGAAGCCTCGGGTAGCGGTATCAATCCTGAGGGTGATGCCATCGGGGCGTCCGCCGTTTCTGACGGTGCGGGGCAGGAGCCGGCTGCGGGGGCCTCCGACACTGCCGGGA
>JAEYOT010000205.1 GCA_023411445.1 Pseudomonadota bacterium | reverse complement strand
GCTCGGTGAGCTGCAGCGATGCCCGAGAACCGGAGCTCTCAGGCCTCGTCCAGCTCGGGGTCCTGCTCCTGCTCCTCTGCTTCGCGCGCCGCCTTCTCTTCGTGATCGGGGGCGCGCAGTTTGTAGCCTGAGCCGCGCAGGGTCTCCAGCGGTAGCGCGTCGCCGAGCTTGGCGCGTAGACGGCGCACGTGGATGTCGACCGTGCGGGGCCCGCCCTCGTAGCGGTTGCCCCACACGCGCGCCAGCAGGTGCTCCCGAGACAGCACCTTGCCTCGCCGCTCGCAGAGGTACGCGAGCAGCGCAAACTCCTTCGCCGTCAGCGCGATGGGACGCCCGTCCACGAAGACTTCGTGCCCGGCCTTGTCCACCACGATTCCGGCAACCTTGTGGCGCTCTTCCGTAGCGAACTCGCTGCGCCGCCACTCCAGCGCCCGGATGCGCCCGTACAGCTCCTCCGGCACGTAGGGATGCAGCACGAAATCATCGAAACCCGTCGAGGGATCGATGCGCGCGATCTGCCCGACTGTTACGGCTATGATCGCTCCAACGTTGTCGAAATACGGTTCCTTTCGCACCGCGCGCAGGGCCGCAACGGCCAGGTCCGGCCGGTCCAGCGCCTCGAACACCAGGGCACGAGGGCGTACTTCCAGCTCGTCGTCGTCCTCTTGGATGAGCTCGACCGGGTCGTCCCACAGGTCGAGCGTTCTTACCGTCGCGCCGAGTTGGCGCAACGTGGATGAAGCTCCCTCCTCACGCTCAAGCATCGGGCCGTGGCCGATGACCGCTACGAAGCTCTTGGCTCGGGAATGCTCAGATTTCAGTGCCGCCAACGGTTATCCGTGAGATTTTGATGGTGGGGCAGCCCACGCCGACGGGAACGCTCTGACCATCCTTGCCGCAGGTCCAGTTGCCGTCGGAGAGAGCCACATCGTTACCCAACTCACTTACCTCGCGGAGTGTTTCGGGACCGTTGCCGATAAGATTCACGCCTTTCAAGGGTGCGGTCAGCTTGCCGTCCTCGATCAGGTAGCTCTCGGTCAACGAGAACACGAAGTCCCCATTCGAGATGTCCACTTGGCCGCCGCCGAAGGTCTTGGCGTAAATGCCGCGTTTGACGCCGCGCACCATCTCCTCAGGGTCATGCGGGCCGGCGAGCAGCACCGTGTTGGTCATGCGCGGGAGCGGTGCTGCCGCGAAGCTCTCGCGACGCCCGTTCCCAGTGGGGAGGACACCAAAGTGCCTGGAAGACAGGCGATCTTGCATGTAGCCACGCAGCACCCCGTTCTCGATCAAGACCGAGCGCTCCGGGGTCAGCCCCTCGTCGTCCACGTTGATGGAGCCGCGGCTCTGTAGCAGGGTCGCGTCGTCCACTACCGTGCACAGCTCGCTGGCCACGACCTGACCGACGCGATCCGTGTAGTTGCTGGTCTTCTTCCGATTGAAGTCGGCCTCCAGGCCATGGCCGACCGCTTCGTGCAGCAGGATGCCGCTATCCCCGGGGGCAAGCACAACCTCCATCTGCCCTGCCGGCGCTGGCCGGGCGTCCAGCAGGACCAGGGCCTGCTCCGCCGCAACCCGAGCGTGCTGCTCCGGCGACTTGCCCGCGAAATAGCTGAGAGTCATGCGGCCGCCGCCGCCGCTGCGCCCGGACTCGCGCTTGCCCTGCTTCTCAGCTACCGCGCTGATGCCGAACCGGAGCATCGGCTGGAAATCCCGAACGAAGCGGCCGTCACTGGTGGCGATGAGGATCTCGCGCACCTCCTCTGAGAAGGAGGCCGACGCCTTCACGATCCGCGAGTCGAACGCGAGCACGGCCTTGCTGGCGCGCTCCAGCAGGTCCCTCTTCTCAGTCCCCGGAACGTCCAGCGTCGTCTGCTCGAGCCGGTAGCGCTCGGGCACGTCGCGCCGCTGGAGGCGCACGGGAGCGATGGTGGTCCCACCGTCGGCGATACGAGCAGCCGTCTCGGCGGCCCGCTTCATGGCGGCGAGCGCCAGCTCCTCGACGTAGGCGTAGCCCGTGGCGTCGCCTTTTTGGACTCGCACGCCCAAGCCCAGGCTCACGCCACGCGATGCGCTACGGAGAATTCCCTCCTCGAAGCTGAGACCACCACCTGCTCTGTATTCGAAGAACAGGTCCGCGTAGTCCCCGCCCTTGGAGAGCGCGATCGAGAGCAGGCGCTCGCAGATCGCTTCGTCGATGGCTACGGGACCACCGGGAGCAAACGGCGCACGGTACGCACCAGAGAAACCGCTCGAGTCCGGGGACATTTTGACAGCATTGTACCGAAGGCCGCCTCAATCAAGCCCCGAGCACAAACGCCACAGCGCACGCGGTCGTACACGCAGTTTCCGAGCGCTCCCTGGCGTTCTGCGGCGCAGCGCAGGCCGAGAGCCACCCACACATGTTCCTGCTAGCGCAGCCCGGATCCCGTTTCGGTACGAAGTCCGCTCCGCGCCGCGAAGGAGCTCTGGCCGGCATGCTGCCGTCACACGGGACATGCTACATACCCGGCGCTACTAACCCTCCGCTCTTATCTGTATCCCTCATGGATAGAATGCCTCGCTACTGCTTCTTCGCAGAGCGCCAAGTCGGCATCGGCAGCGCCGCCGCTGCGATCGAGCCGCACCTGCGTCGCCTGCCAGGCTCGACGTGGACGGACATCACTTACTTGAAGCAAGACGGTCTGCTCGAACGTTTGCCCTTACCCCGTAGGGTGAGCGGCGTGCTGCGCGGCTTCCAACAGGCGCAAGGGGCGCTGCGGCACTCGCGCTTCGACGCGCTGTTCTTTCTCACGCACAACCCGGCCGTCTTCCAGCAGCACGCCATCTCGCGCGTGCCCACGCTGCTCTGGACGGACGTGACGCCTTCATTGCTCGATGAGCACGCGGCCGACTACGAGCACCCGCTTGATACTTCGGAGCTGACGCGCACCATCAAGCACCGGCTCGTTCAGCGCACGTTTCGACTCGCGAGCCTGTGCGTTGGCTGGTCCGAGTG
>JAEYOT010000138.1 GCA_023411445.1 Pseudomonadota bacterium | reverse complement strand
GCGCGGGGGCCTCAGCCGCGGGGGGCGCGGGCGGAGCCGCAGGCGCATCCTGCGCTTGGGCCAGCGTCGAAGCAAAGAGGCCGGAGAGGACGACTGTGCCGCCCAGGATGTGGCTTTGGAATTTCATCATGCTCTTCACCGCTCGTGCGTTTTTGTTGAGGAGCGCACGAGTCACCCACCCTGATCGCGAGCGTGCCTCTCGAAGCGAGAGCGCCGGCGATTGTTTCGGGGAGTGGTCCGCGCGCAAGGTCAATGGGGTGCGCGGACGTTCCCTCGCGCCGAGTTAATGCAAAGTGTTACCAACGTTTCCGATCGCGACATCGAGATTGCCGCGACGTAACGTCGTCAGATCCGCGTCTTTATTCGACGTTTTTGCCGCGCAATTCCGCCTCGTGACCAAGTGGTACGCGGTGTTTGTTTCGACCTGTCTGCGAAAAGAAGTCGAAACTTTGGCCTCCTTATATCGAGTCTTGCAATGACGAACACCCTTGCTCCGTCTCGTCGCTCGCTGCTCGCCCTGCTCGGTGCGACGGCTCTTTCGACTGTGTCTTGCAATAAGCCTGCGTCGGAAGCCGCTCCTGCCGATTCGGCGGCGCCGGCGACCGCCGCGGCGAAGCCTGCGTCGGACTTGACCGTCGGTTTCATCTACGTCGGTCCGAAGGACGACTACGGCTACAACCAAGCGCACGCCGAAGGCGCCAAGAGCCTGGCGGCAGCCGGCGTCAAGATCCGCGAAGAGGAGAAGGTACCGGAGACGGTGGACGTGCAGAAGACGATGGAGAGCATGATCAACCTGGACGGGGTCAAGCTGCTCTTCCCCACGTCCTTCGGCTACTTCGATCCGCACATCTTGAAGATGGCCGAGAAGTACCCGGACGTGGTGTTCTTGCACTGCGGTGGCTTGTACACGGAGGGCAAGCACCCCAAGAACGTCGGCAGCTACTTCGGCTACATCGACGAGGCGCAGTACGTGTCCGGCGTCGTGGCGGGCCTCACCAGCAAGACGAACAAGCTGGGCTTCGTCGCCGCCAAGCCGATCCCGCAGGTGCTCCGCAACATCAATGCGTTTACGCTGGGTGCGCTGTCCGTCAATCCCAAGATCACCACCAGCGTGATCTTCACCGGTGATTGGTCGCTGCCGGTCAAGGAAGCCGAGGCGACGAACAGCCTCGTGGATCAGGGGGCGGACGTGGTGACGTGCCACGTGGACTCCCCCAAGGTCGTGATCGAGACGGCGGAGAAGCGCGGCATCTACAGCACCGGCTACCACGCGAACCAGGCCGCGCTGGCGCCCAAGGGTTACTTGACCGGCGCGGAGTGGAACTGGGCCGCCGTGTACAAGGACTACGTCGAGAAGGTGAAGGCGGGCAAGCCGTGGTCGCACCTCGTGCGCGGCGGCTTCAAGGAGGGCTTCATCAAGATGTCACCCTACGGCGCGCCGGTCGCTGCGGAGACGAAGGCGAAGGCGGACGCCGTAAAGGAGGAGCTGACCAGCGGTAAGCTCGTCATCTTCAAGGGTCCGCTCAAGGACAACGCCGGCAAGGACATCATCGCCGCCGGTACCGAGCGAGGTCAGACCGACATCGAGCTCGAGAAGATGAACTACCTGGTAGCGGGCGTCCAAGGCTCGCTCTAAAGCATGACCAGCGCGACCGCGGCTGGACCGATGAGCGAGCCCGCCGGCGGTGAGCCGGCGGACGGCGCTGGTACACGCGCGCTCGGTTGGCTCGGCGCCCTTTTGGACGGGCTCGTCGTACCAAGCTCGGCGCTCGCGGTCTCGGCCGTGCTGTTCGGGCTCTTCGTCGCGCTCTCGGGCCACAACCCGCTCGACGTGTACGAGCAGATGTACCGAGGCGCGTTCGGGACCTGGTTTTCGCTGCAAAATAGCCTGCAGCGCGCGGCGCCGCTCATGCTCACCGGGCTGTGCACCGCGCTGCCGGCGCGGCTCGGCTTGGTGGTGATAGGCGGCGAGGGCGCGGTCTACGTGGGCGGCGTGGCGGCGGCGGCGGTGGCCAGCAGCCTGCTCGCCGGCGCGAGCCCGTACGTGGTGCTGGGCGCGATGGCCATCGCTTCCATGCTGTTTGGTGCGCTGTGGATCGGCGCGGCGGGCGCGCTCCGCGCCAAGCGCGGGGTGAACGAAACCATCAGCAGCCTGCTTTTGTCCTACATCGGCATCGCGCTCTGCAACCACTTGATCGAAGGGCCGCTCCGCGACCCGCAGAGCTTGAACAAGCCGAGCACGCTGCACATTGGCGACGCGAACATGTTGGGCACCCTACCCGGCCTGGATGTGCACTACGGCCTGCTGTACGGCGTGGTCGCTTGCCTGCTCGCCTGGCTGCTGATGGATCACTCCGTGTTCGGCTTCGCGGCCCGCATCGTGGGCGGCAATCCGCGCGCCGCGCGCCTGAGCGGCCTGGCGGTGCCCAAGCTGCTGATCAGCGTGTGCGCCTTGGCCGGCGCCGCCGCGGGCCTGGCGGGCATGCTGGAGGTGGCGGCCGTGCACGGCAAGGCCAACGCTTCGCTGGTCGCAGGCTACGGCTATACTGGCATTTTGGTGGCGTTTTTGGCGCGCCACAGCCCGCTCGCCATCATGCCGGTGGCGCTCGTGCTGGGCGGCATCAGCGCCAGTGGCGGGCTGCTTCAGCGTTCGTTCGGCTTGCCGGACGCCACCGTCAGCGTGCTGCAAGGCATCTTGTTCGTGGTCATCCTGGCGAGCGAGTCCTACCGCGGCAAGGTGACGCTGTTCTCTCGCCTGCTGTCGACGAAAGGAGCTGCCTCGTGAGCGACGTGGAGACACTCGGCGCCTGGGGCGTGCCGCTGGCCGTGCTCGGCGGCGCGCTGCGCGTCAGCGCTCCGTTCTTGTTCGTGAGCCTGGGTGAGTGCCTGACCGAGAAGTCTGGGCGCGTGAACCTGGGATTGGAGGGCACGCTGGTGCTCGGTGCCATGGGCGGCTACGGCGTCTCGTACCTCACGGGCTCGCCCTGGCTCGGTGTCGCGGCGGCGGGCGCGCTCGGCGCGCTGTTTGGCGCGCTGCACGGCTTTCTCTGCAGTCGTCCGCGCGTCAACGACATCGCCGTCGGTATCGCGCTGATGTTGCTCGGCATTGGGCTCTCGTTCTTCTTGGGCAAGCCGCTGATCCAGCCGACGGCGCCGCGTCTGCCGTCCTTCTCGCTCGGCTTCTGGAGCGACGTACCGCAGGTTCAATCGAACCTGCAGGTGAACGTGCTGCTGGTGCTCGGTATCCTGCTGGCGCCGCTTTTGCGCTACGGCTTGAAGAACACGCGCTGGGGCCTGATCGTGCGCACGGTGGGCGAGAGCGCCGAGGCGGCGCGCGCCATGGGCTACGATGTGAACCGCGTGCGCCTGCTCGCCACCATGGCCGGCGGTGTGCTGGCCGGTATCGGCGGCTCGTTCTTGTCGCTGTTCTATCCCGGGAGCTGGAACGAAGGCTTGTCGAGCGGGCAGGGCTTGATGGCCGTCGCGCTAGTCATCTTCGCGCGCTGGGATCCGGTGCGCTGTCTATACGCCAGCTTGCTGTTCGGCGGCGCTAGCGCGCTGGGTCCGGCGCTGCAGTCCGTCGGCGTTACCTCCGGATACTACCTGTTCAACGCCGCGCCCTACGCGCTCACGCTCGTGATCATGGTGCTGTCGAGCTCGGCCACCAAGCAATCCGCCGACCTGCCCATGGAATTGACGGTCGCCCGCTGAAAGGAATCGCCATGAGCCAATACGTCCCCGCCCAGCCCTACCCGTGGCCCTACGATGGCGATCTGCGTCCGCAGAACACCACGCTGATCATCATCGACATGCAGACCGACTTCTGCGGTAAGGGCGGCTACATCGATGGTCTTGGCTATGATCTGACCAACGCGCGCGCCACCATCGAGCCCATCCGCAAGGTGCTGGAGCGCTTCCGCCGGGGCGGTTACCACGTGATCCACACCCGTGAAGGCCACCGGCCTGACCTGTCGGACTTGCCCGCCAACAAGCGCTGGCGCTCGCGCGTACTGCAAAACGGTGGCCCAGGCCAGCCCGGCATCGGAGACGTCGGACCGTGCGGCCGCGTGCTCGTCCGTGGCGAGCCAGGCTGGGAGATCATCCCAGAGCTTGCGCCCATCGCCGGCGAGCCCATCATCGACAAGCCCGGCAAAGGCTCGTTTTACGCCACAGATCTGGACATGCTGCTGCGCCAGCGCGGTATCCGAAACATCGTGCTGTGCGGCCTGACCACGGACGTGTGCGTGCACACCACGATGCGCGAGGCCAACGATCGCGGCTACGAGTGCTTGCTGCTCGGCGACTGCTGCGCCGCGACGGACGCCGGTAACCACGCTGCGGCGCTCAAGATGGTCACGATGCAAAACGGCGTCTTCGGCGCGCTCGGTACCTCCGCGGCCGTGCTCGAGGCGCTGCCATGAGCGCGGCGCCCGCGCTGCGGGTGGATGCGTTCAACCCGCAGATCGACCTGAGCGGCATCGCTCCGGCGAGGCGGCGCGGTAGCGGACCTCCGCCGCTCCTCGAAGCGCGCCACATGACCAAGCGCTTCGGCTCCCTGCTAGCGCTGGACGACGTGTCGTTCACGCTGCGCCCCGGAACCTTTCACGCCCTGCTGGGCGAGAACGGCGCCGGAAAGAGCACCCTGGTCAAGTGCATCATGGGCTTCTACCAGGCGGACTCCGGCACTGTCGTGGTCGGTGACGCCGAGGTTCTGGTCAAGAACCCGCGCGACGCGCAGCGCCTGGGCATCGGCATGGTCTACCAGCATTTCACGCTGGTCGAGAACATGACGGTGGCTGAAAATCTCGTGCTGGCGCGCGCGGAGGTGCCAGCCTTGATCGACTGGCGCAAGGAGGAGGAAGAAATCAGCGCCTTCATGGCCGGCATGCCGTTCGAGGTGCCGGTGCGGAAGCTGGTGCGCCAACTGGCGGCGGGGGAGAAGCAGAAGCTCGAAATCCTGAAGCAGCTGTACCTCGGCAGCCGCATCATCATCCTGGACGAGCCGACCAGCGTGCTCACGCCACAAGAGGCGGACGACGTGCTCGGACTGCTGCGCGAGATGACGCGGCGAGGCGAGATCAGCGTGGCCATCATCACCCACAAGTTTCGCGAGGTCACGGCCTTCGCGGACGAGGTGACGGTGCTGCGTCGCGGCGCACAGGCCGGCACCGGGCAGGTCTCGGAGCACACGCCGGAGTCGCTGGCTGAGCTGATGGTGGGCTCGGAGCCGCCCAGCGCGGCCCTGGAGCGGAAGGTCACGACGCTGGAGCGGGTGGGGCTCGAGCTGGTGGACGTGTGCGCCGATGACGATCTGGGCCTGCCGGTGTTGTCTCGGGTGGCGCTGAAGGTGCGGGCCGGCGAGATCTTGGGCGTCGCGGGCGTCTCCGGCAATGGGCAAGAGGAGCTGGTGGAGGTGCTGGCAGGGCAGCGTCCGCTCGGCGCAGGGAGTCTGCACGTCGGTGGTCAGCCGTACGCGCCGACGCGCGCGCAGATCCGCGACAGCCGCGTGCGGCTGTTGCCGGAGTCGCCGCTGCGTAACGCCTGCGTGGCCAACATGAGCGTCGCGGAGAACATCGGCTTTCGTTGCTTCGACGAGCGAGGCTTCACGCTGGGGCGCTGGGCGGTGCGCCGCGGCTCGCTGCGTAAGAAGGCGCTGAGCTCGATCCGCGACTACAAGATCAAGACACCGGGCCCCGACGCGCCCATCGGCGGCCTCTCGGGCGGCAATGTGCAGCGGGCCGTGCTGGCGCGCGAGCTCGACGGCGACGTAGCGGTCCTGATCGCCGCCAACCCTTGCTTTGGGCTGGATTTCGCGGCGGTCGCCGAGATCCGCTCGCGCATCGTGGCGGCACGCAACGCCGGCACCGCCGTGCTGCTGGTCAGCGCCGATCTGGACGAGATCTTCGCGCTGGCGGATCGCATCGTGGTCATGAGCGAGGGACGCCTGGTGTACGAAACCCCCGCGGCGTCGGCCAACGTGGCCGAGATCGGGCGTCACATGGCGGGCCACCACGCGTGAGCCCTTCTTCCGTACGCTTCTCGCTCACCGCAGCCGAGATCGCCGAGCTTGCTTTCTCGCCGCTCAGGACGGGCGTCGACATTCACGTGCTGCACGAGTCGCCGGACGGCGCCCGCGCCGCCATCCTGCGCTACCAGCCAGGCGCCCACGTGCCGGCGCATCGCCACGAAGGTTTCGAGTATATTTACGTGCTCGAGGGCGAGCAGGAAGACGAGCGGGGGCGCTACGGCGCGGGCAGCTTCGTGATCAACGAGCCAGGGGCGACTCACAGCGTCAAAAGTGCTGGAGGCTGCGTCGTGCTGATCCTGTGGCAGCGCCCCGTGGTGTTCGTCTGAGTCCGGAATGTGTAGGTCCTGACGCTGCGGAGCCGAGACATTTCAGAGCAAGGACACCACGAAGTAGCGATTACGAGACGTGGCCGAAACACGCGAACGACGATGACAACGGGGCCGGTCCTACCGGCACCCACCAGGTACTCAGGGACTTCCGCTTTCGATTGGAGAAGGTGATGAAAACTCGAATTGAGCTCGTGCTTGCAGGTTTAGTCGCGGCGATTGGGTGTAAGGGGCCCGGCGAAGCCGCGCCGTCGGCTGCGACCAGCGGAGCGCCCGCCGCTGCCTCTGCCGCAGCTCCCGCGGCCACGGCCAAGGTTTCCGATACGGGTCCAATCAAGGTCGGTATCTTGCACTCCCTGTCCGGCACGATGGCCATCAGCGAGACGTCACTCAAGGACGTGGCGCTCATGACCATCGAGCAAATCAACGCTAGCGGCGGCGTGCTGGGCCGCAAGCTGGAGCCGGTGGTGGTGGATCCCGCCTCCAACTGGCCGCTCTTCGCCGAGAAGGC
>JAEYOT010000022.1 GCA_023411445.1 Pseudomonadota bacterium | reverse complement strand
GTAGGTGCCAGTGCTCGAGCCATGAAAGAGGTCCTTCGCGACGAGGGGTAAGCCGATCGGGCCGTCCCCGGTGAAGTGGTCCCGAGGCGCCGCAAAGTGATCACAAACCTCGTAAACCTTACGATTGGAATCGCTGGCGGCCATCAAAGGCACCAGAATGCCAGCGAGGCTTGATAATTCGGCTGTGCCGGGCCGAAATTTAGGGCTGGCGCACGAAGTCCACCAGCGCCGGGTTGGAGCTGGCCCAGGTGTTGATGCGCCTCCACGCGCGAGCGAACGAACGGCGGGCCGTAGGCGCCGAGACGCCGAGGACCTGCGCCACCTCGTCTGCGTTGCGACCTTCCACGTAGCGCAGCACGAAGGCGCGCTGATCGCGCTGGCGCAAGCGCCCCACCAGGCCCCGCAAGGCCAGCAGGCCGTGCTGCGCGGCCGGGTTGACGTTGGCGCGCAGCGTCTCGAACGGCTCGTCCGAGCCGGTTCCGGCCAGGCGCTGGCGCGCGCGGCGCTTGCGCAGCTCGAAGCTCAGGGTGCGCGTCGTGATGGCCATGACGAAGGCGCGGAGCGCTTTCGGGTCGCGCAGCGTCGGCACCCGGCGATACAGGCACAAAAAGATCTCCTGAATCACATCCTCGGTGTCCTGCCCGCGGCCATACACGCGGTGCACCATGGCGCGGACCATGGGCGAGTAGCGCTGCCACGCCACGCGGTGAGCCTGGGGGCAATTTTCGACGAGCGCGCGCGCCAGCTCTTCATCGCTCACCTCCGACAGCGCACCTGGGCGCGCCGAGGGTCGCGGCTGAGACGCAACCGGGAGGCTCATGCCTGGAATTTCCGAGCAACGCGCACGTTTGCCAGGAGACGTCAGAGCTGTCGGAAGGATCACAAAAATTGCCAAATTCCTGCCAATTGACGCATGGAGCGCAGCGGCGCGTTCTTGTAAATTTCGCGCAAGTAGACCGTTTGGGCACGCCTTGCGCCAGCTCACTCCGGCTAAAATGCGTCGAAAGGCCGGCCGAAGACGCTGGCCGACTGGCCTAGCTCAGTGGCGGGTGGTGTTAGATTGTGTTGACAGATGCCTGAGCATGTGTATAGCGAAGGACGGTCAGGGCCGGGCGCGCTTGTGGGCCATGACGGCCACGGATAGTGTGGAGCGCCGTGACTCTCAGCGGCAAAACTCTGTTCATCACGGGCGCGACGCGGGGCATCGGCAAGGCGATCGCGCTGCGGGCGGCGCGCGATGGCGCCAACGTGGCCGTGGTGGGCAAGACAGAGACGCCGCACCCCAAGCTGCCCGGCACGGTGGCGGACGCCGTGAAAGAGATCGAGGCCGCCGGCGGCAAGGCCATCGCCTGCGTGGCCGACGTGCGGAGTGAAGAGGCGATGGCCGCGGCCGTCGCTGCCACCGTTCGCGCCTTTGGCGGCATCGATATTTTGGTCAACAACGCCAGCGCGATCAGCCTGACGCGCACGGAGGACACGGAGCTGAAGCGCCTCGACCTGATGTTCCAGGTCAACACGCGAGGCACATTCCTGTGCTCCAAGCTGTGCTTGCCCGAGCTGCGCCGCGCGAGTAACCCCCATATCCTGACGCTCTCGCCGCCGCTCACTCACGACGCGCGCTGGTTCGCGCCGCACTTGGCGTACAGCATCGCCAAGTACGGGATGAGCCTGTGCGTGCTGGGGCTGGCGGAGGAGCTCAAGCCCGACGGCATCGCCGTGAACGCGCTGTGGCCTCGCACCGTGATCCGCACCGCGGCCGTGCAAAACCTGCTCGGCGGTGACCAGGTGATGGCGCGCGCGCGCACGCCGGAGATCGTGGCGGACGCTGCGCACGTCATACTGACGTCTGACAGCCGCGCGCTCACTGGTCGTTTTTTGATCGACGAGCAGGTGCTGCGCCAAGCCGGAGTTACGGATTTCAGCGCCTACGCCGACGTGCCCGATAGCGAGCTGTTGCCGGACTTCTTCGTTTGAGGTCCGCTCAGACGCGCCGCAGCAATGACTCCAGGTACTCCGCGGCGCCCGGCTCGCCTTCGCGTGGAGCCCACGGTGCGAACTCCTTGTCCGTGGCCGCGTCGTAGGGCCCTGCCTTGACCTCGTAGACGATGGCCGTCTCGCTCAGCGCCGCTAGCGTGTGCCACACACCAGGCGCGACGTCGATACCGAGCAAGCCAGCGCGGCCCAGCACGTGGTGCTCGCGCACCGTGCCGTCGTCTTCGAACACGAAGAAGACGAGCTCACCGCGCAGCACCACGAAGCTCTCCGGCTTGGGCACCAGCAGGTGACGATGGGGCGCAGCGTAGCTGCCGCGCGTCCAGGCGTTGAGGAAGCGGTGCGGGTTGGACGCCAGGTCTGAGTGAAAGTTGTGATTGACCCGCCCGCGCGGGGACCTCACCGCACGCGCTAGCGTCGCGTCGAGCAGCGCCTCATCGAGCAATTGGACCACTCCGGCCATACGCGCATCGCTAGCACGGCTCGCTCCTAGCCGAACAGGCCGGGCGGCGCCGCCTGCCCCAGAGCGTACGCCGGAAACAGCGGCGAGGGATCGCTCACCCCCAGGTGGTGGCGACATACCTCCGCCAGCACCTCACGAAAATCGGTCGTCACGCGCAGGTCCCGGCCCTCGTGCAGCTCGTCCACCGAGAGGCCTGGGAACGTGCCGAGCACCCGCCCTCCCTTCACGGCGCCTCCCAGCGCCAGCATCACCGACCCGTGCCCATGATCGGTGCCGCCGGTGCCGTTCTCTCGCACGGTGCGACCGAACTCGCTCATCACCAGCACGACCACGCGTTCGAGCTCCGCCCCCAGGTCGGCGCGGAACGTAGCCAGCGCCTGACCCAGGACCTGCAGGCGACGAGCCAGCTCACCGCCCTGCGCGTCGCCCTGGCCGCGATGGGTGTCCCAACCGCCTAGCTCGAGCCATGCCGCTTCGAGACCGACGTCGGCTTTGATCAACCGAGCCACGTCGGAGAAGTCTCGGCCTTGCCGCGGGTAACTGGCGAGCGGAATGGCGTTTGTGCGTAGCGCCCGACGAACCCGTGAGCTGGTGCTGAGGGCTTGACCACCGACGCGCTCGGCGAGCACGGCCGAGTCCGGGCGATACAGCTGCTCGAAGCCTAGCTTCAACACCGGCTCCAGCTCCGTCGAGGCGCGCAGGCGGAAGC
>JAEYOT010000002.1 GCA_023411445.1 Pseudomonadota bacterium | reverse complement strand
CCCCCCCCCCCCGCCCCCCCCCCCCCGCCCCCCCGCCCCGGCTTCGCGGCGTATCCCGCCGGCTGGGCCGCTATCATCCCCGTGCTGCTAGGATCCCCCGCCATGCAACCCCGCTCGAGCCTCCGGTCCCGCGCCGCACTGCCGGCCCTGCTCGTCGCCGCCGCCGTCGCGCTCAGCGCCAGCTTGCCGGACGCCAGCGCGGCCCCCCCGGCTCCGCAGAGCTTCGCGGTAGCCAGCGAGAGCCCCGGCGCGACGCGAGAGGCGGCGCGCGTGCTCACGGCTGGTGGCAACGCGTTCGACGCCATGGTCACGGCGACGTTGGTCTCCGGCTTCACCAACCCGGCTTCGAGCGGCCTGGGCGGTGGCGGCTTCGTCACGCTGTACAGCGCGCGCGACGACAAGGCGCTGGTGCTGGACTTCCGGGAGACCGCGCCGGCCGCGGTGGACGCAGCCGTGCTCGATCAACGGCCTTTACCCGAGGACAAGCGCGGGCAGAGCGTGGGTGTACCGGGTGAGGTGTCCGGCTTGTTCGAGCTGCATCAACGCTACGGCAAGACACCGTGGAAGGATTTGGTGTCGCGCGCCGCCCGCATCGCGCAGCAAGGCTTTGCCATCGAGCCCCACACGGAGAACCAGCTGGGGGAGCAGCAGGCGAGCGTTCTCGCTCGTTCGCGCACCTTCAAGAGCACGTACTTCCCGGCCGGCGCTGCCGCGAAGGCCGGCAGTCAGGTGCGCGCCGTCAAGCTCGCCGCCACCTTGCGCGCCATCGCTGATCGCGGGAAGCGCGGATTTTACGAGGGTCCCGTGGCGCAGGACGTGATCGCCACCGTCAAGGCCGCCGGCGGCAGCATGACGCTGGCAGATCTGAGCCAATACAAGACGGTGCAGCGCGAGCCGCTGCGAGTGCGCTGGGAAGGTCGCGAGATCGTGACGATGCCGGCGCCGTCGGCGGGTGGGCTGCTGCTGGCGCAAACGCTGGCGCTGTTCTCGCGCGCGGAGCTCACCTCGCTCAGCGACGCCCCGGGCAAGCGCATCCATTTGTTGGCGGAAGCCATGCGCGGCGCGTTCGCGGATCGCATGCGCCACGTCACGGATCCAGATCACGGCGCGGTGGACTTCGCGAAGCTGCTCGCGCCGGAGCGCATGCAGCGGCGCAAGGCGCTGCTCTCGCCGGAGCGCACGCACACCCAGCCGCGCTATGGGCTGGAGGAGCACGGTACACACCAGCTGCTCACGGCGGACGGCGAGGGCAACTGGGTGGCGCTCGTCTCCACCGTCAACGCCCCGTTTGGCGCGAAGCTCATGGCCGAGCAAAGCGGTGTGATCCTGAACAACGAGCTGGAGGATTTCACGCCGCCAGCCAGCCTCGCCCCGTTCGGCATGAGCGAGAACCCCAACCGGGTTCGCCCTGGCGCGCGACCGGTGTCCAGCATGGCGCCCACGCTGGTGCTGGAGCAGGGCAAGCCCGTGCTGGCGCTGGGCGGCTCCGGCGGCACCACCATCGCGCCCAATATCGCGCAGGTCACGCTCGCGCTCTTGACCGATGAGGGGCTGTCTCCGGAGGACGCCGTGAAAGCGCCGCGCTTCGCGATCCCGCCGCCGCGGAGCGGCTTTACCCTCTCATTGGAGGCGGCGCTGGCCGGCCCGTACGCCAAGGATTTGGAAGCGCGCGGCGAGCTCTTGATGACGCGCGACTGGAAGAACGCAGTGCAGGTCATCTCACGCCGAAAAGGCGTGTTCGCGGCGGCCGCGGATCCGCGCAAGCAAGGCCTGGCCGAAGTGATGAACGCGCCGGCTCAGTAGATCGACGCGACCAGCTCGGCGCTCTCGTCCTTGTTCAGGTCCGTGGCGATGGCATAGCCCACGCCGTTGCGCCGCTCCGTCGCGGCGATCGACACGCCGTTGCGCGAGCCGACGTAGACCGGCTCGTCACGCACGACGCGCGGCTGCAGCGTCGTCCGCACCGGGAAGCGGGAGGCGTCGTACACGTAGACCGTGAGCTTGTGCCCGGCGATGCGGTAGCGCAGCGACGCCGCGCGCTGGTTGTTGACCGGCACCACGCTCACGCCTTCCCAGCGCGCGCCGTACTGGTTGAAGTTCGGCAGCTTCACCGGCACGCCGACCTCGGGCTCGAGCTGCGGCAGCAGCGTGGGCTCCGTGAACTGCGGCGCGGTGGAGCGCTCGTGATAGCGCACCAGGTCTTCCAGTAGCTTCTCCACGCTGGCGGGCGTGGACGACTGGTACATTCCAGCGTGCGCGGACTTCACGTCGTTCGTTCGGTTGTTGGCGGAGGCTGCCCACACCATCACGGTGGCGGCGGCCGCGGCAATCGGCAGGATGCTGCGCCAGCTGAGCATGCGCACCTGCGCTTCGTGCTCCGGATCCAGACGCTCTTCGCGCTCGCGCTCGGCGCTCAGCGCCAAACGGATTCGCTCCTCGAACGCGCTCGTCACCTGAGCGTCGCCGCGCACGGCTTGCTTCAGGCTCATGCGAATTGCCTCGGCCAAGCGCAGCCGCTCAGCGCAATGACCGCACTCCGACAGGTGCTCTTCCACCTCCAGCACTTGCGTCGGGCTCAGCTCACCGTCGCGAAACGGCTCCAGCAGCACCACGAAATGCCGGCACGCCTTCATGAGTGCACCGCCTTGCGCAGGCTGCGATAT